>NZ_JBFUGA010000068.1:0-31180 GCF_056403155.1 Methylobacterium sp. P3_A11 | reverse complement strand
GGGCCGGGCTGCGCGGCGCCGCGGGTCATGGCGCGGTCCGCGCGGTCGAAGGCGCGGCCGTTGGCCCGGATCTCGTCGCCGCGGCCGGGCCTGCGCCCGACCCAGACATGGCTTTCCTGGGCAGCGCGGCGTAGCCGTTCGCCCCGTGTCCGACCCAATGCCACCAACGGATTGATCGGCCCGGCATGCAGCCAGTGGGCTCCGAGGTCGAGGGCGTGACCGCGCAGGGTCACGGTCAGGGCGCGGCCGCCGACGCGATCCCGGGCCTCCAGCACGGCGACTGGCACACCCCGTGCCGCGAGGGTCCGGGCGGCGCCGATCCCGGCGGCTCCGGCTCCGACGATCAGCACCTCCGGCGCCGAGGGCAGCGGCGCGAGGCGCGGCCGGAAAGCGGGGCGGACCGGCGGATCGACCCATCGGGAGTCGGGCGTCCGCGGCATCGAGACCTGACCTGTCGTGTCCTGCACGCGTGCTCCCCGCAGCCTGTTTCCCTGCGACGGATCCCGGCCTTGCACCGGTCGTCGCCCCGCTCCACAACGCGCCTGCGCCGCTTTCGGCGCGGGCCGGAACCGTTGCCCGATGCTCGTCGAGTCCGCCGCGGCGGCGTTGCGCCAGACCTTCTCGCCGCCACTCCGGGCGATCCTCTGGAAGTCCCTCGGGCTGACGCTCGGGCTCCTGCTCCTCGTCTGGCTTGGTCTCACCCGGCTGATCCAGGCGTTCCAAGCGAGCCATCACATCTCCGCCCAGTACCCGATCCTCGACAGCCTCGCCTACTACCTCGCCGGGTTCGGCCTCGTGGTGGTGCTCGCCTACCTGATGCCGGCCGTTTCGATCGTCGTCGCGGGGTTCTTCCTCGACGATGCCGCCGAGATCGTGGAGCGCACCGATTTTCCGAACGATCCCCCCGGACGCGCCATGCCGTTTGGGACCGCCATGCTCTACGCGGTCCGTTTCGCCGGTCTGACCCTGCTGGTAAATCTCGCGGCCTTGGTCATCTTCTTCGTCCCGGTGATCGGAATCGCGGCGTTCTTCGCCGCCAACGCCTATCTGCTGGCGCGGGAATATTTCGAGATGGCGGCATCACGGTTCCGGCCGCTCCCCGAGGCCGCCGCGATGCGCCGGACCTTCCCGGTCCGGACGCTCGGCGCCGGCTGCCTGCTGGCGGCGTTGATGGTGGTTCCGATCCTCAATCTGCTGACGCCGCTCTTCGGGATCGCCTTGATGGTCCACCTGCACAAGCGGCTCAGCGGCCGTCCGCTGGTGACCGGCCCGCAGCGCTAGGCGCGTGGTCCGATCCGGGTTTCCCTGGCTTGAGAGCACCGCAGATCGGCCATGGGGCAGCCACAGGGTGGTGATGCGTCCAATCCCCGCTCTGGCCGGCACGGAGTTCGGCCGCTACGTTCGCGGCGACCCGGCCGAGCTTCCGGGGCGGAGAGCCGATCGATGAAGGCGCACGACGCGGCCGCGGACGTTCCTCCGCCGCCCGGCAAGGCTCCGTTTTTGCTGGTCGGGCTCGTCGGAGCCGGCCTGCTGGTCTGGGGCGCCTACGGCCATTGGCAGCGCGACGCGGCGGCGACCGCGACCCTGGAGCGGGTGAAGACCCTCGTGCCGCAAGTGCACACCGTCGCGGCCGCGCGGGCGGAGGGGCCGCTGGATCTCACGCTGCCGGGGGAGATGCAGGCCTTCACCACGGCGGCGATCGCCGCCCGCGCCACCGGCTACATTGCCGAGCGCCGGGTCGATATCGGATCGCGGGTGAAGGCGGGGGATCTGCTTCTGCGCATCGCAGCCCCGGATCTGGACCAGCAACTCGCCCAGGCCGAGGCGCAAGTCGGTCAGCTGAGGGCGCAGCTGCTCCAAGCGCAGGCGCAGGTCGAGCAGGCCCGCGCCAACGTGAACCTCGCCAACCTGACGAACAACCGGACCACGACCCTCGCGGTCCAGGGCTGGGCCTCGCGGCAGAACGCCGACAACACCCAGGCCGGTGTTCTCGCCCAGGCCGCGACCCTCGCCGCCGCGGAGGCCGGCGTGAAGGTCGCCACGGCCAACATCAAGGCCCAGGAGGCCGTGGTCGATCGCCTCAAGGCGCTGACGGCGTTCGAGCGGGTCGTGGCGCCCTTCGACGGCGTGGTCACGGTCCGCAACGTTGACACCGGTGACCTCGTCCGGGCCGACAACGGCGGCACACCGCTCCTGAGTCTGGATCAGGACAGCACCCTGCGCATTACCGTGAACGTGCCGCAGAACGATGCCGCCGGCATCAAGCCAGGCGTTCAGGCGTCGATCACCGTTCCGCAGATCCCGGGGCGGAGCTTCGAGGGATTCGTGGAACGCAGCTCGATTGCGCTGAATGCCGCGTCGCGGACGCTGACCACGCAGGTGGACGTGCCCAATCCCGACCGCGCGCTGCGGGCTGGGCTCTACGCCTACGTCACCCTCAAGATCCCCCGCACAGAGCCGGGCGTGACGATCCCCGCCGAGGCGACGGTGTTCAACGGCAACGGCCTGCAGGTCGCGACCCTGGGCGACGACGACCGGGTTACCTGGCGGACCATCCGGGTAAGGCGCGATCTCGGGCGGACCCTAGAGCTGGATTCCGACCTGCCCGCTGACAGCCGCATCATCTACAGCCCGGCTCCGGACCTGCGCGACGGCCAGTCGGTCGAGCCCCTGAAGCCGCCGCAGACGGACGCGCCGCTCCGTTCGGCGCAGCGGTAAGCGCACCGGAAACGCTCCGGTCATCCGCAGTGCGGGCGTCATCCCCAGCGTCGTCCCGCCGAGCGTGATCCCGGCGGCGGCGTTTGAACCGCCGGCGGTCGGGCGTGCATCCGGACGTGGCGGCCAGACCCCGCCTCACCGACCGACTGCCGGGGCCGAGCGGGGCATCGTGGTGCGGCTGCGCTGCCCTTGGACCGATCCGGTCCGATCCGCGGTCCGATCGTGGTGGTGTTTCCGGGCGCGACCCCGCTGCTGAGCGCGCTCGGGCTCTCCGCGCCGGTAGCGATCGAGCGAGGCGGACGATCAACGGCCGACGCGGTGCGCGGTCCCGGCTGAGGGGCGGCGCACCACGTCGACGTGTCGGTGCCTGGACCGAGGCTACTCCGCGGCGTCGAGGCGCGGGCGCTCCACGTGGTTGCGCTCGGCCTTGACCAGCTCGGCGGTGCGGAACGCCACTTCCAGGGCCTGCTCCGCATTGAGGCGCGGATCGCAGTAGGTGTGGTAGCGGTCCTGCAGGTCGTCGGCCGTCAGCGCCCGGGCGCCGCCGGTGCATTCGGTGACGTCCTTGCCGGTCATCTCCAGGTGGATGCCGCCCGCGATGGTGCCTTCGGCCCGGTGCACGCCGAAGAACCCCTCGATCTCCTGCATCACCCGCTCGAATGGCCGGGTCTTGTAGCGGCCCGCCGCGACGGTGTTGCCGTGCATCGGATCGCAGATCCACACGACCTTGCGTCCCTCGCGCTCGACGGCCCGGATCAGAGCCGGCAGGTGCTCGCCGACCTTCTCGGCCCCGAAGCGGCAGATCAGGCTGAGGCGCCCTGGCTCGTTTTCCGGGTTCAGCAGGTCGATCAGGCGGATCAGGCCCTCCGCCTTCATGGACGGGCCGCACTTGAGGCCGATCGGGTTCTTGATGCCGCGGGCGTATTCCACGTGTGCGTGGTCGGGCTGCCGGGTCCGGTCGCCGATCCACAGCATGTGGCCGGAGGTCGCGTACCAGTCTCCGGTGGTCGAATCGACGCGGGTCAGGGCCTCCTCGTAGCCGAGCAGCAGGGCCTCGTGGCTGGTGTAAAAGTCCGTGGTCCGCACCTCTGGATGGGTCTCCGGGTTGATGCCGATCGCGCGCATGAAGTCGAGCGCGTCGGTCATGCGGCCGGCGACGTCCTGGTACCGGGAGGATTGCGGCGAATCCTTCACGAAGCCCAGCATCCAGCGATGGGCGTTCTCCAGGTTGGCGTAGCCGCCGGTCGCGAAAGCGCGCAGCAGGTTCAGCGTCGCGGCCGATTGCCGGTAGGCCTCGAGCTGCCGGCGCGGGTCCGGGATCCGCGATTCCTCGGTGAAGCCGATGCCGTTGATGATGTCGCCTCGGTAGCTCGGCAGGCTCACGCCCTCGAGGGTCTCGGTCGGCGAGGAGCGCGGCTTGGCGAACTGCCCGGCGATGCGCCCGACCTTCACCACCGGCGACCCGCCCGCGAAGGTCAGCACCATCGCCATCTGCAGGAACACCCGGAAGAAGTCGCGGATGTTGTCGGCGGAATGCTCGTCGAAGCTCTCGGCGCAGTCGCCACCCTGAAGCAGGAAGGCTTCGCCCGCCGCGACGCGCCCGAGCGCCGCCTTCAGCTTGCGGGCCTCACCGGCAAAAACCAGCGGCGGAAAGCTCGCGATCTGCGACTCGACGGCACCCAGGGCGGCTGAGTCCGGATAGGTGGGAACCTGCTCGATCGGCAGATGTCTCCAGCTCTTCGGTGTCCAACGCTCGCCCATGGTCCCTCTCCGCGCACCTCTTCGTGCGATCGCGCCTCGTGCGCGAAGCGCGGCTTATAGAGAGGTTCCCGCGGACTTGCGAGTGTCCGAAACCGAGGGCAGGCAGGCCCCGAGCTCAGGCCTCGCCGTCCTCCACCTCGATCCCGTGCTCGGCGAGAATCCAGAAGATCGCCTCCAGATCCTCCGCGGAGACGTCCCGGGGCGGCAGGGCCTCCTCCAGATCGTCGTAGGTCAGACAGCGGCTGCGCTGCGCCTCCGCCTTGGCGAGCAGGCGGTCGATGGCTTGGCGGATGTCGGGCGGGAGGGCCTCGTGGCTCGGCGGCCGGTGGAAGGCCGGCCGCAGGGCGTCGGCCAGAAGGCCGTCGATAACCGCCTGCCGCCGCGCGTGCGCGTCGTCCTCGCGTCGTCCCTTGCCTGCGCCCTGCTTGCCCATGCCCCTGATATGGCTCGGTCCGGCACCGCGTCGAGGCCCCCGCCCTCCGGGGAGTCGCTAGCCGACGCCGACCGGATGCTTGGTGACCTCCGGAACGCGCATCGTCACGAGTTCCTCCGCGGCGGTGGGATGGACCGCGATGGTGCGGTCGAAATCGGCCTTCGTGGCGCCCATGGTCACCGCGATCCCCACCGCCTGAATCACCTCACCGGCATCGTGGCCGACGATGTGGACGCCCACGACCCGATCGCTGGCGCAGTCGACCAGCACCTTCATGAGGATGCGCTCGTCGCGCCCGGAGAGGGTCGCCTTCATTGGCCGGAAGCGCGCCTTGTAGACGTCGATCTTGCCGAAGATCGTGCGGGCGGACGCCTCGTTGTGGCCGACGACGCCGATCTCGGGGGTCGAGAAGACCGCTGTGGGGATCAGTCGATGGTCGACGCAGGAGGGCTTTCCACCGAAGACCGTGTCGGCGAAGGCGTGGCCCTCGCGGATCGCCACGGGCGTCAGGTTGGCTCGGTTGGTGACGTCCCCCACCGCGTAGATCGACGGGACCTTGGTCTGGGAGTAGGCGTCCACCGGGATCGCTCCGGCGGAATCTGTCTCGATGCCGACCCGGTCGAGGCCGAGCCCGTCGACGTTCGGCCGCCGGCCGGTGGCGACGAGCACTCGGTCCACCAGAATGTCGCTGCCGTCGTCGAGCCGCGCGCAGAGGCCGCCATCCCGCTGCTCGATGCGGGTCAGGGTGCGTCCGAGCCGCAGGTCCATCCGATGGCCGTAGGCCTCCGCGAGGGCGTCCCGAACCTCGTCGTCGAATCCGCGCAGCAGCCTGTCGCCCCGGTGCAGCAGGGTCGTCCGGCTGCCCAGCGCCGCGAACACGCCGGCGAACTCCACCGCGATGTAGCCGCCGCCGATCACCAGGATGCGCTCGGGCAGGCTCTCCAGCTCGAACACCTCGTTGGACGTGATCGCCAGCGCGATTCCCGGCACGGCCGGCTCCTTCACCGGATGCGCGCCCACCGCCACCAGGATCCGCTCGGCCCGAATCGTGCGCCCGGATGACGCCAGGCGCACGGTATGGGGATCCTCGATCACGGCCCGCTCGGGGAGGATCTCCACGCCGGCGCGGATCAGGTTGGCGTCGTAGATGCCCTCGAGCCGCGTCACCTCGGCGTCGCGGCGGCGTTTGAGGGTGGCCCAGTCGAAGCGGGGCTTGTCCACCGTCCAGCCGAAGCCGGCGGCGTCCTCGAACTCGTCGGCGAAGCGGCCGGCATAGACCATCAGCTTCTTCGGAACGCAGCCGCGGATCACGCAGGTTCCACCGACCCGGTACTCCTCGGCCAGCATCACCCGCGCGCCGTATCCGGCCGCGATCCGCGCAGCACGCACGCCACCGGAGCCGCCGCCGATGACGAAGAGGTCGACGTCAAACGCGCTCATGCGGGACCGTCCATCTCGGATCTCTCGATCGCGCCGGCCCGTGACGCCGCGCGCATCCAGGTGATGGCAGCGCCCAGCCCCGCCGTCCACCATGCGGCCCAGCCGTTGTGCTCGACGAAGGCGATCGCCGCCGCACAGGCGACGAGGCCGAGTGCCGTGGCGCGGTCCGGTGCCGGCAGGCCGGCGATCCGGGCGAGCGTCAGCATCAGGGCAAGCGCGGCGAGGATCGCACCGGGCAGGCCCAGCTCGGCCCAGACCTGCAGGAAGCTGTTGTGCGGGTGTCCGACGCCCAGGAGGACCCGCATCTCGGCTGGTACCGCCTGCGCGACCGGGGTCTCGGCGAAGCGCGCGCTGGTGCCGTAGCCGGCGCCCCGCCAGGGGTCGGCCGCGACCGTTGCCCCGAAACTGCGGGCAATGGCGACCCGGGCACGGGAAGAGGACTGGACGAGGCGGTCGTGGGCGGCCTCCGGCATGGCGCGGGCGAGGAGATCGCCCTCCACGGGGGCGAGGGCCACGGCGAGGCCGAGACCGAGTCCGGCGAGGCCGAGGCCGGCCCGAACCGGAAGCAATCGTGCTGCGGCGGCCATCGCGGCGCCGGCGAGGAGGCCGAGCTGGGCGGCGCCACTGATCGAGCGCATCACGCCGAGGGCCGCGGCGGCGAGGGTCGCGGCAGCCGAGCCCCGGGCGCGGCGGCGCCAGAGAAGCAGCGCCAGCGGGCCGGCCACGAGATCGAGCGTCAGGGCGGGGCGGTTATGGACGAAGGCCGCGGCGCGGTGGCCCAGCGCCCGCGACAGGGCGAGGTCCGAGGCGAGATCCGCCGCGATCAGAAGCCCTGCGAGGCCGACCGCGACGGCTCCGAGCCGGGGCGCGAAGGCGGGGATCCGGCCGGGCGCGAGGCACGCCAGGAGGTAGGCGGCGACCAAAGTCGGCAGGAATTCGGCGAGCGCCCGGAGCGACGCGGCCGGGAACGGGCTCCAGGTCAGAGAGACGAGAGCCCAGGCCAGGAAGGCGAGGGCCGCGCCCGCGAGCGGCGTCGCGAGGGGTGCCAGGAGGCGACGACGCAGCGCCCTGGCATCCGCCTCGGCCCATCGCCCGGCCAGGAAGGCGAGCGCTGCCAGCCCGACGACCAGCGGGCTCGACCGGTTGGCGAGGACCATGGCGGCCGGCATCACGGCCAGGAGGGCGCCCCCCGCCGCGTAGAGGCGGCCGGCGGCGGTCGGGGGCAGGCTCACGGCGATCCGCTCCGGCGAGCGGCGGCGCTCACTGCATCTGGTGCCCGCGCTTGCCCATCTCGGCGCGGACCCGGACCATGACGTATTCCGACACGTCCTGCGTCCAGTCCTGCATCTCCTGCACCATCTCGTCGAGCAGCTGCGGCTGCGCCTCGACGTAGTGCTTGCCAGCCGGCGAGCGGAAGAAGGTGGCGATCTCCTTCAGCTCGGCCTCCGAGAATTTCGACGCGTAGGTGCGCGCCGCAATGTCGATCATGCGCTGCTTCTGGAGTTCCATCTCCGGCTGCAGCGTGGTCAGGACCTCCTCGAGATCCTTGGAGAGTTCCGGCCGGGTAACCGTCTGCTTGCGGATCTGGTCGGCGAAGGCGGGCAGCACGGAATCGAACGATCGGGCGATACCGGAGCTCAGCATCACCTCCCGGGCCAGGGCGAGGTGGCTCGGCGAGTAGGTCGGTGCCGCCGGGGTATTGGCCGCCGGCGTGTTCGCGGCCGGTGTGCCGCTCGGCTGGGCCGCCGGCTTGGCCTGCGCGGTCTTGTGAGGCTGCGCGACGGCGGCGTGGGGGAGCGCCAGGAGTGCGAGGCCGAGCGCGGCGGTGAGGCGTCGGGACATGCGGGACCTTCTTGCGAGGATGACCTGCGGTTTCGGGCGGCGTGTCAGGCGAGACTGCCGAGAACGGTGACTTCGGCCTGCCCGTCCCGCGCCGCGGCCAGGATCGCGGCATCGGCGATGCCGAGGAACAGGCCGTGCTCGACGACCCCCGGAACGGACCAGAGCGCGGCGCCGAGGGCTTCCGGATCCGGTATCGCGCCGAGATGGGCGTCGAGGATGTAATGGCCGCCGTCGGTGACCAGAGGCTTGCCATCCGGCAGCCCGCGCAGCCGGACCGCCCCGGTACAGCCCGCGTCGGCGATCGCCGCCTCGACGGCACGCTGCGTGGCCTTGAGGCCGAACGGGTTCACCTCGATCGGCAGCGGGAAGGCGCCGAGCCGCGTCACGTGCTTGGCCGCGTCGGCGATCACCACCATGCGGCGGCTCGCGCAGGCGACGATCTTCTCCCGCAGGAGCGCCGCGCCACCGCCCTTGATCAGCCGCAGCCGGTCGTCGACCTCGTCGGCTCCATCGATCGTCAGGTCGAGTTCGGGCTGCGTGTCGAGGGTCGCGAGGCGGATGCCCAGGGTTTCCGCCTGCACGCGCGTCGCCTCGGACGTCGGCACGCCGATGATGTCGAGTCCCGCCCGCACCCGCGCCCCGAGGAGTTCCACGAAGGCGGCTGCCGTCGAGCCGGTGCCGAGGCCCAGGCGCATGCCCGGCTCGACGAGATCGAGGGCGCGGGCGGCCGCCGCCCGCCGCAGATCCGGCCCGCTCACCGAGAGTGCGCCCGATCGGCGGGATGGAGCGAGGGGTCGCGCGTCATGGTCAGTCGGTCTTTCAGTGAGTTCGGTCGGCCCCTAGCACGGGACCGGCCCGATCGGAACGCCCGCCCGCACCGACGAGGCTGCGTCACGGGCGGCTGCCCTGCGTCGGCGTGGCGCTGGCGCCGGCTCGGCCGGGGGCCGGTCCGGTGAGCGGCGCGTCGGACGTGCTGTCGGCGCCAGGCTTGCCCTGCTGGGTGCAGACCACCTGCTCCTTCTTCACCAGCACGAAGCAGATGCTCATCTCGCCGGTCCGGTAGTTCACCCGGAAGACGCCGGCCTCGCGGGTGTGGCGGCTGGCCACCAGCCCGTATTCCGACGGCGTCTGCGGCCCGGCGCCCTCGCCGGCCCCGAAACAGACCGTCTGGCCGATGCCCCCCGCGGATTCCTGAAGCCCGTACTGGCAGGAGGTCACCTCGCCGGTCACCTTGTCGACCCGGTACATCCGGTTCAGGTCGGTCTGCGGAGCGGGCACGAACTCGAAGGAGGTCGCGGCCGCCGGCAGGGCTTGGAGCGCGGCGCTGACGGCCAGGAGGGGCAGAGACGGTTTCATCGCGGGTCCCGGGGCTGGTACGCGCTGCGTTTCGCTGCGCTTTCAGGCGAGTCTGGGGCGTCCGGTGAGACGATCCGCCCATCCGCGGCCGCCCGACCGCCGCCTTGCTCTCACAAAGCCGTCCCGCTAGCGAGGCGTCGCTCGGCCGATCCCGGCCAGCACGGAGCCCTTCGCCCCATGTTCACCGAACCGACGTCCCGGCCGCCGATCGCCGTGTTCGACCTCGACGGTACGCTCGCGGAGACCGCGGGCGACCTCATCGGTACGCTCAACGCGCTGATGCGGCAGGAGGGTCTTGCCGAACTGCCCCTCTCCAGGGCGCGCGGCCTGATCGGCGCAGGCGCCCGGGCGCTGATCCGAAGGGGGTTCGAGGCCGAGGGCCGGCCGCTGTCCCCGGCCGACCACGACCGCCTGTTCGACGCCTTCATCGCCCATTACGGCGAGCACCTCGCCGACACGTCCCACCTCTTCCCGGGGGTGGTCGACGCCCTCGACACCCTCGAGGCGGCGGGGTTCATGCTCGCGGTCTGCACCAACAAGTTCGAGGGGCAGTCGGTGGAGCTGCTGCGCCTCCTCGGGATCGGTCACCGCTTCGCGGCGATCTGCGGCCGTGACACCTTCCCTCAGTTCAAGCCGGACCCGCGCCACCTCACCGGCACGATTGCACTTGCGGGCGGCGATCCGGCCCGCGCCGTCATGGTCGGCGATTCGCGGACCGATATCGACACTGCCAAGGCCGCCGGCATCCCGGTGGTGGCCGTGACCTTCGGCTACACCGATCTACCGGTCGTCGAACTCGGACCCGACCGGGTGATCGAACACTTCTCGCAGCTCGCCGACGCCGTGGGTGCGCTGATCCCGGTCGCGGTGGGCTGACCGGTCAGCGCAGCCAGGTCCGCAGGCGCGCCACCGCCTCCTGGCACTCGGTCTCCGAGCCTGCGAACGAGAACCGGACGTGGTGGTGGCCGACGTCCGGGTCGAAATCGAGGCCCGGCGTCGCCGCGACGTGCGCCTCGTCGAGCATCCGCCGGCAGAAATCCGAGGCGTCGTTGGTCAGGTTCGACACGTCGGCGTAGAGATAGAAGGCGCCGTCGGCCGGGTGGACGCGGCCGAGGCCGAGCGCCGGCAGGGCGTCGAGCAGGATCGCGCGGTTGCGCGCGTAGCCGTCGCGGACGGCGTCGAGTTCGTCCGTGGCGTCGAACGCCGCCAAGGCGCCGACCTGCGAGAGGTAGGGCGCCGAGATGTAGAGGTTCTGCGCCAGCCGCTCGATCGGCCGGACGAGCACCTCCGGCACGACCATCCAGCCGACGCGCCAGCCGGTCATGCAATGGTACTTCGAGAACGAGTTGATCACCACGGCGTTGGGGTCGAAGCGCAGGGCCGTGACGGTGGGCGCGCCGTAGCTGAGGCCGTGATAGATCTCGTCCGAGATCAGCGGCAGGCCGAGGCCGCGGGCCGCCAAGCAGAGGTCCCGGAGGGCCCCCTCGGTGATGACCGTGCCGGAGGGATTGGCCGGGCTCATCACCAGGGCTCCCGCGACCGCGTCGCGCGCGTGGGTCTCGCGCAGCAGCGCGGCGGTCGGTGCGAACCGGTCCTCGGCGCGCAGCACCATGGGCGCCGGCACGAGGTCGAGGGCGGCCAGGATGCTGCGATAGGCCGGGTAGCCGGGCTGCGGCACAGCGACCCGGGCGCCGGCATCGAACAGGCTCATGAAGGCGAGGACGAAGCCGGCCGAGGATCCGGTGGTGATCACCACCCGCTCCGGACTCACCGCGACGCCGTGCCGCTCCGCGTAGTCCCGGGCGATGCGGGCTCGGAGCGACGGCAGCCCGAGGGCCTCGGTGTAGGGGACCCGCCCGGTGGCGAGCGCCGCCTGTGCGGCCGCGATCACGGCCCGGGGCGCCGGCGCCGAGGGCTGTCCGACCTCCATCCGCACCACGTCGTCGCCGGCCCGCGCCTTGGCGGCGGCGGCCGCCATCACGTCCATGGCGAGGAACGGCTGGACGGCGGCGGCCCGCCGGGAGATCGGGGTCATGGGATCCTTCTCAGCGCTGTGCGCGGCGCGGCGGCCGTCGCCCGACGCGCCGGGGTAGCCCCTCGCGGCCTGCGCCTCAACCGGACGCCGGGGGCGCAGTCGCAGAACCGGCGCGCGAACCGATTTGCCTGCGGCGCCGAGGATTTGACCGGACGCCGCGAAAACGCCTAACCCAACTCCTAACGCTCGCGCCAAGCGCGGGCCGGCCTGCCGCGCAAGCGAGGATCCATGCCCTTCATCCGCCCCCTGCCCGCGCTGGTCCTGGCGCTCGGCCTCGTCGCAATCCCTGCGCTGGCGCAGAACGCCGCGCCGCCCGCAGCGCCGTTCACGGACGCCCAGCGTGCCGGCATCGAGGCGATCGTCAAGGACTACCTCGTCAAGCATCCCGAGGTGCTTCAGGAGGCGCTGGCCGAGGCCGAGAAGCAGCAGGCGGAGACGCAGCGACTCGCCCAGTCTGCCGCCCTCAAGGAGTCGCGGGAGGCGCTTCTCAACGGACCGCATGATGTCGTGGCCGGTAATCCCTCGGGCGACGTCACGATGGTCGAGTTCTTCGATTACAACTGCGGCTACTGCCGGAAGGCGCTCGGCGACGTCCAGGCGCTGATCAAGTCCGACCCGAAGCTGCGCGTGGTGATCAAGGATTTCCCGGTGCTGGGTCCGGAGTCGTTGGAGGCCAGCCAGGTCGCGGTCGCGGTGCGCCAGCAGCTCAAGGGCGACAAGCTGTTCGAATTCCACCAGAAGCTCCTTGAGACCAAGGGCCGTGTGAACGGCGCCCGGGCCATCCAGGTCGCCAAGGATCTCGGCGTCGACACCGCCAAGCTGCAGAAGGACATGGCCTCCCCCGAGGTGAAGGCCGCCCTGAGCGAGAACCGGGGTCTCGGCGACCGGCTCGGCCTGTCGGGCACCCCGGCCTTCATCATCGGCGACGAGGTGATCCCCGGCGCGGTCGGCGTCGAGCCAATGCGCAAGACCATCGCCGACGTGCGCCAGTGCGGCCACGCCTCCTGCTGAGCTGACGGATCGCGCCGTTGGACCTCGAAGGCGCCTGCGCAGCCTTGTCGCGCCGGGCCGCCTTCGTCTAAGAGCCGCCAGCCGCAGGGCCGCGGTCGAGGTCCAGGGCCAGAGCCGGATGGACGCACCGATGCGCCGCGAGACGAAGTAGGCCGGATGCCAAAGAACGACGCCATCGATCCCGAACTCGTCCGGGAACTCGCCAACCTCGTGACCGAGACCGGCCTGTCCGAGATCGAGGTCGAGAAGGGTGACCTGCGCATCCGCGTCGCGCGGCGGCTCGAACCCGTGAGCGTCCAGGTTGCGGCGCCCGCGCCGCTCGCCGTCGCGGCCCCGCCTCCCGCACCGGCGGCGCCCGCGGCCCTCGCCCCGGCGGAGCCGCCCCGCGTGCAGCCCGGGACCGTCCCTTCGCCGATGGTCGGGACCGCCTATCTCCGGCCGTCGCCCGATGCCAAGGCCTTCGTGGATGTCGGTTCGCGAGTCGAGGTCGGCGACAAGCTCCTCCTCATCGAGGCGATGAAGACCTTCAACGAGATCGTCGCGCCCCGCGCCGGCACGATCAGCGCCATCTTCGTCGAGGACGGTCAGCCGGTCGAGTTCGGCGAGGCTCTCCTCGTCATCACCTAGGACGTCCGCCGGGCCGCTCGCCGCTCCCTCCTGGACGACACCGCAACACAAGAGGATAGAGCATCCTGCGCGGTCCTGGATCGCCAGGACGCCCTAACGGGTCCGATGTTCGACAAGATCCTGATCGCGAACCGCGGCGAGATCGCCCTGCGCATCCTGCGGGCGGCGAAGGAACTCGGGATCGCCACGGTGGCGGTCCATTCCACCGCCGACGCGGATGCCATGCATGTGCGGCTCGCCGACGAGAGCGTCTGCATCGGGCCGCCGGCCGCCCGCGACAGCTACCTCAACATCCCGTCGATCATCGCGGCCTGCGAGATCACAGGGGCGGATGCGGTCCATCCCGGCTACGGCTTCCTGTCGGAGAATGCCCGCTTCGCCGAGGTGCTGGCGCATCACCAGATCGGGTTCATCGGCCCGAAGGCGCAACACATCCGCACCATGGGCGACAAGATCGAGGCGAAGCGCACGGCGCTGAAGCTCGGCATCCCCTGCGTGCCGGGCTCCGAGGGCGGGGTCGAGGATCCCCACGAGGCCAAGCGCATTGCCGCCGAGATCGGCTATCCGGTCCTGGTCAAGGCCGCGGCGGGCGGCGGCGGTCGCGGTATGAAGGTCGCGCGGAGCGAGGCCGAGCTGGAGCAGGCGATCGGCATGGCCCGCTCCGAGGCCAAGGCCGCCTTCGGCGACGACGCGGTCTATCTGGAGAAATATCTGGAGAAGCCGCGCCACATCGAGGTGCAGGTGCTGGGCGACGGGCGCGGCGGCGCTGTGCACCTCGCCGAGCGCGACTGCTCGCTCCAGCGCCGCCACCAGAAGGTCTGGGAGGAAGGCGGCTCGCCGGCGCTCAACGAATCGATGCGCGCCGAGATCGGCGGCATCTGCGCCAACGCCATGAAGGAACTGGGCTATCTCGGTGCAGGCACCGTCGAGTTCCTCTACGAGGACGGGCGCTTCTACTTCATCGAGATGAACACCCGCATCCAGGTCGAGCATCCGGTGACCGAGATGATCACCGGGATCGACCTCGTCATCGAGCAGATCCAGGTCGCCTCGGGTGGCCCGCTCTCGGTGAGCCAGGCGGACATCAAGGTCGAGGGCCACGCCATCGAGTGCCGGATCAACGCCGAGCATCCGGAGACATTCCGGCCGTCGCCCGGTGAGATCACCCATTACCACACGCCCGGCGGCCTTGGCGTCCGGGTCGATTCGGCAGCTTTCCAGGGCTACCGGATTCCGCCGCACTACGATTCGCTGATCGGAAAACTGATCGTGCACGGCCGCACCCGCAACGAGTGCCTCATGCGCCTAAGGCGCGCCTTGGACGAATTCGTCATCGACGGCATCGATACGACGCTGCCGCTGTTCCGCACGCTGGTCCGCAACCCGGACGTGCAGAACGGTCTTTACGACATCCACTGGCTAGAGCATTTCCTGGAAGACGGCGGCATGAAGCCCTGACCGGGACCGGGCAAGCCCGCGGCGAGCGGCGGCAGGGGCGGGATCTGGTCTTCGCGCCGGCCGCGCGCGACACTCACGGCATGGACGATTCCGCCCGCGTGGATATCACCCCCGAGATCCTGCTGAAGGCCTACGCGGCGGGGATCTTCCCGATGGCGGAGGACGCCCACGACCCGACTCTCTACTGGGTAGAGCCCAAGGCGCGTGGCGTCCTGCCGCTCGATTCCTTCCGCGTGCCCCGGCGCCTCGCTCGGACGGTGCGGTCCGATCAGTTCACGGTCCGCTGCGATACGGATTTCGACGGCGTGATCAACGGTTGCGCCGCACCGCGCCGGGACAGCGAGCGCACCTGGATCAACGGGCGCATTCGCGAACTCTACGGTGCTCTGTTCGACCTCGGCCATGTCCATACCGTGGAGGTCTTCGCAGGTCCCGACGGTCGGCTCGTCGGTGGGCTGTACGGCGTTTCCCTGGGGGCGGTTTTTTTCGGCGAGAGCATGTTCCACGAGGTGCGGGACGCCTCGAAGGTCGCCCTCGTTCACCTGATGGGTCGTCTGCGCGCGGGGCGGTATCGCCTCGCCGATACGCAGTTCGTGACCGAGCACTTGGCGCAGTTCGGTGCCGAGGAGTTGCCGCGGCACGTTTACAAGCGGCGGCTCGCCGAGGCCCTCGATCAGGCCGCCGACTGGAACGTCTGGCCCGGCGACGGGTCGGTGCCGGGCGCGCTGGTCCTTGAGGCTCTGGGACTCGAAGAGCCCGCTTAGGGCTCCGACGCAGTCCCTTCGTCGAGGCCGGTCCGCTCAGCGCCGCCGGCGGTGGCGGTATCCGGTGGAGAAGGACGCGTATTGCCGGCCGCGCGCCGACCGGTAGCGACGGCGGCGGCTGCCGGTGGCCTCGGCCGTTTCCTCCACCTGCGGGATCGGCTCGGCCATGGCGGCGGCCGGGGTGGCCGCAGCACTCACGGAGGTGTCGGCCGACGCGTAGCCGCCCGCCACGTTCTTGGCCGCGGGGCCGAACATCGCGAGGCACTGATTGTAGGCGAGATCGTTCTTCAGGCGCTCGCATTCGCCGATGGAGCGTGGCGTGCCCTGCGCCAGGGCCGGCAGGGGCGCGAGCAGCACGACGAGGGCAGCCAGAGGCTTGAGGCGCATGGACGGGGGGTGCACGGAGCGGGATCTCGAACGGGGACCGGCAGGCTTGTGACCCCCGAGTGCGGCAAAATCGAGGGTCGGCCTCAGCGATCCGGCCGCTCCATCCATCGGATCAGCGGCATCAGCGGGAAGATCCAGGCGATCCCGAGGATCGAGTAGATCACCGCCTGCACCGCCGCCGGGGTCTCGGCGATCCGGCTATCGGCCAGGGCCATCGCCAGGGGGCCGTACAGGCAGACGAAGGCCAGGATTGCAAGGGTGCCGATCAGGGTTCGGGTGCGGCGGCGCATAGCGGTTTCCCTGGCCAAGCGGCTGGCGCCGCGGGCGCCGACTACCGTCCCGGGATCCCGTTTGCAACGCGCCCGCTGACGCGGGCTGCGGCGCCGGCGCCGTTGATGGGCCGGCGCACATCCCCTAACCCAGGCACGGCGCCGGCGCTTGCCGGCATCCGCGGAAGGGACGGGCATGGACAGGGGCGTCGCGGGAGACCGGCGGTCGGGGGCAGTGCGGACTTGGCTCTACGTGGTCGCGGCTCTGGTGGTCGCCATGGTGGCGGTCGGCGGCGCGACCCGGCTGACCGGGTCGGGCCTGTCGATCACCGAGTGGCGCCCCGTCACGGGAGCGATCCCGCCGCTCTCCGAAGCCGACTGGGCAGCCGAGTTCGCCAAGTACAAGGACACGCCGCAATACAGCATTCTCAATCAGGGGATGGGCCTGTCCGCCTTCAAGGTGCTGTACGGATGGGAATGGGGGCATCGCTTGCTCGGCCGGCTGATCGGCCTCGTGTTCTTCCTGCCGCTGATCGTGTTCTGGTGGCAGGGCCGGATCAGCCGCCGGCTCGGTTTCGGTCTGCTCGGCCTCGGCGTGCTCGGCGGCCTCCAGGGCGCCATCGGCTGGATCATGGTTGCTTCGGGTCTCCAACCTGGCATGACTGCGGTGGCGCCGCTCAAGCTCGCCCTACACCTCACCACCGCGAGCCTGATCCTGGCCGGCCTCGTCTGGCTGGCCGCGGGCGAGCGACGCGGAGAGCCGGCGCCCGTCACGCCGCGCCTGCGCGCGACCGCCATGGTCCTTCCGATCCTGGTGCTGGTCCAGATCTTCCTCGGCGGCCTCGTCGCCGGCTCCCATGCCGGCCTCGTCTACAACACGTGGCCGACCATGGACGGCACTTTCGTCCCGCCACTCGACAGCCTGTTCGCCATCCAGCCCTGGATCGAGAACTTCGTCGACAATCACGCCCTGGTTCAGTTCGACCACCGGGTCACGGCTTATCTCGTGATCGGCGTGGCGATCCTGCACGCCGTCGACGCGCGCCTGACCGGACCGTCGAGCGCGGCCGGACGGGCCGCCGGTATCCTGACACTGGCCTTCGCCCAGGTGGCACTCGGCATCGCGACGCTGCTCCTCGCCGTTCCCCTCTGGGCGGCGTTGGCACATCAGGTGCTTGCGATGGGCGTGCTGACGATGGCGACGGTGCACGCCCGGCTGAGCCGTGGATCACGGCTCATGCAGCCGGTCGCGACGGGAGTACCTGTCGGATTCGAAGGGCTGGCGGGCGGTTCGATATAGCCAATCGTGCAGTGCGGCTGTTTCGCTGCACCGCACGAGATCTTCACCGCGTCGACAGGAACTTTGGGATAACTCCCCCTCCGCAATTTGCACAGGGAACGACAAAGACTTCTCAAGCTTTAAGCTGCACGCACTTGCAGGAGGCTTCAAGATGTCTCTCGCGGAAGATGGTAGGCCGCTCTCCCTGACTTGGCACTATACGCCACGGGAGATCATGGCGGACGGCGTGGTCCATGGCCTCGGCGTGGTGTTCGGCCTCGCCGGTGCGGTTGCCCTGGTGGCGACCGCCGTGACGGCGCATCTCGGTTTCGGCGAGCGGGCTGCGGTCGTCGTGTACGCCACGGCCCTGGTCCTGATGCTCGGGGTGTCCGCGCTCTACAACCTCTATCCGGTCAGTCCGCGCAAGTGGCTGCTCCGCCGCGCCGATCATGCGCTGATCTACCTGATGATCGCCGGCACCTACACGCCTCTGGTGGCCCTCGTCGGCTCGGGACCAAAGGCCTACGCCCTCCTGGCGATGATCTGGTTGGTGGCGCTGGTCGGAATCGCCGTGAAGCTGTTCCTTCCGGGTCGGTTCGATCGCCTTTCCATTGGCCTGTATCTGATGCTCGGCTGGAGCGGACTGTTCGCCTACGAATCGGTCATCGCCGCGCTCCAACCGACCGCGCTGTGGCTGCTGGCGATCGGAGGTGCGCTCTATTCCGTCGGCGTAGTGTTCCATATCTGGCGGACCTTGCCGTTCCAGAACGCGATCTGGCACGGCTTCGTCCTGGCGGCGACGGCCTGTCACTATGGGACCATCTGGGCGAGCCTGAACGGTTCGCCCATGACGTAGCTTCGCCTCGATTGACATGGGTAGCGTAAAACTCCGCTTACCGTGCCGATAGAAAGATCTAACGCTGCTGCCGGGCCTTAAGTCTCCCGCGACCATGGATGCACCACAACCCGAGGACTGATAGTCCCGGGAGCTGAACCATGGTCCCCAAGACAAACGATCCTGGAAGCGCTCCTCGTTACCGAATCCTCCACGTCTTCCGGGCGCCCGTGGGCGGTTTGTTCCGGCACGTGATGGACCTCGCCCGGCTCCAGGCGTCGGCCGGCCACTGCGTCGGGATCGTCTGCGATTCCAGCACCGGAGGCGAACGCGCCGCGCGCGCGCTGGCGGACCTCGCACCGGACCTCGCCCTCGGACTCGTTCGGATCCCGATGCAGCGCAATCCGCACGTGTCGGACTGGTCCTGTCTTCGGGCCGTCGGAGGCCGTGCGGCGGAGGTCGGGGCGACGGTCATTCACGGGCATGGCGCGAAAGGCGGCGTCTACGCCCGGCTCGCCGCGGCCGGGCCGGCAATCCGGGCCTACACGCCGCACGGCGGCAGCTACAATTACCGCCCCGGAAGCCCGCTCCACCGCCTCTACATGGGGGCCGAGGCGGTTCTCGCCCGCCGCACCGATGCGTTCCTGTTCGAGAGCGAGTACGTCGCCGGCCGCCACCGGAGCTTCGTGGGCGGCCCGGAGCGCGTGACGCGGATCGTGCACAACGGCATCGCGGAGGCCGAGTTCGCGCCCCTCGAACGTGCGACGGAGCCCTTCGATCTCCTCTACGTCGGCGAACTCCGCGAGGCCAAGGGCCTCCCCTTCCTGCTCGAGGCTCTCGTCCGGCTGCGCGCCGAGGGGCGCCCCCTGCGTCTGCTGATGGTCGGATCCGGTCCGGATGCCGCGATCTTGCGCGAGACGGTCATGCGCCTCGGCCTTGCCGACGCGGTGGCGTTCGAGCCGCCGCAAGCGATCCGTTGCGTCCTCGCCCGCGGCCGGATTCTGGTGGTCCCGTCCTTGGCGGAATCCTTGCCCTACGTGGTGCTGGAAGCCGCCGCGGCGGCGCAGCCCCTGGTCGCGACCCGGGTCGGCGGCATCCCGGAGATCTTCGGTGCGGCCGCGGACGACCTCGTTCAGGCCGGTGATCCGGCAGCCCTTGCCGCGGGAATCCGGCGCGTCCTCGACACCGCACCCGAAATGCTGACCGCCCGGACGCACAACCTCAGCGCCTCGATCCGGCAACGCTTCTCCTTGGAGCGCATGGGCAGCGAGGTCATCTCCGGCTACGGCGCGGCTTTCGAGGGCCGCGCGCAGCAGCGGCAGCCCGTACCGCGACAGATCACCGGCCCCCGGACCGCCTGATCGGGGATGACGGGTCCGTGATCGACGTGGCCCTGTGCGCCGTAGTGGAAAAGGCGCGCACGGCTTCGTCCTTAAGTATTCGAACAGCGCCCCGTGCCAAGGTCCGGTGGGGATAGCTGCGACAAGGCTCGGAGGGAGCCGATCGATGAGCGCGTTCGATATTCGCGACCTTCTCGACGCGACCGCCCCCATGGAGGGGCCGTCACCCTCGGCCGGCAGCCGCGTGCCCCTTGCCGAGACCGCCGTCGTGGGGCCGACAGCGATTTCGCCGGTGGTGGTGGCGGGGCTGGTCCGCGCGCTGGAATGCGTCCTGATCTTCGCCCTCGGCGCAATCCTGCACGTCTTGATGCTGCGCGGCCGCGTGCCGTTCGGCCTCACCTACGCGGGTGCGATCGGCTTGATCGCGGTGATCAGCGTCACCCTGGTCCAGGCGTCGGGCGCGTACCGCATCGCCGCCTTCCGGAGCTTCTTCAAGACCGCGCTCCGGCTGATCGCAGCTTGGTCGATGACCTTTCTGATGGTCGCCGCCGGCCTCGTACTGGCCAAGGTGGCCGACCACTATTCGCGCCTCTGGCTCGCGGCCTTCTACGGCACCGGTCTCGCGGCGCTGCTCATCGGACGCTGCGTCCTGTTCCGGATCATCGACGCGCAGACCCGGGCCGGACGCTTCGACCGGCGCACCGCGATCGTGGGTGGCGGTCAACCTGCTGAGGACCTGATCGCCGCGCTGGAAACGCAGAGCGAGAGCGGCATCCGCATCGTCGGCGTGTTCGACGACCGCAACGCCGACCGCTCGTCGGACGTGGTGGCGGGGCATCCCAAGCTCGGCAACGTCGACGACCTCGTGGCCTACGCGCGGCATGCCCGCCTCGACCTGATCGTCTTCACGATCCCGATCACCGCGGAAGCGCGCATCCTCCAGATGCTCGCCAAGCTCTGGGTCCTGCCGATCGACATTCGACTCTCCGCCCACGCCGCCAAGCTGCGCCTGCGTCCGCGAAGCTATTCCTATCTCGGTTCGGTGCCGGTTCTCGACGTCTTCGACCGGCCGATCGCCGATTGGGACGTGGTGGTGAAGGCGCTGTTCGACCGCTGCGTCGGGCTGATGATGCTGCTGGCACTCTCGCCGATCATGCTGGTGATCGCCCTCGCGGTGGGCCTGACCTCCCGTGGACCCGTGCTGTTCCGCCAGAAGCGCCACGGCTTCAACAACGAGCTGATCGAGGTCTACAAGTTCCGGTCGATGTACGTGGACCAGTGCGACGCCGGCGCGGCCAAGATGGTCACCCGGGGCGATCCGCGGGTGACCCCGGTGGGCCGCTTCATCCGGAAGACGTCGCTGGACGAGTTGCCGCAGCTGTTCAACGTGCTGAAGGGCGATTTGTCGCTGGTGGGGCCGCGTCCGCACGCCCTCCAGGCCAAGGCGGCCAACACCCTGTATGACCAAGTGGTCGACGGTTATTTCGCCCGCCACAAGGTGAAGCCCGGAATCACCGGATGGGCGCAGGTGAACGGCTGGCGCGGCGAGACGGACACGTCGGAGAAATTGCAGAGGCGCGTCGAGCACGACCTCTACTACATTGAGAACTGGTCAGTTCTGCTCGATCTCCAGATCCTGCTGACTACACCGTTCGCGCTGCTCAAGACCGAGAACGCCTACTGATCGGATCGAGCCAGCGCCGTTGCGGCGCCGGCTCGAACGCGGCTACGGCAGAGCGCCGGCCTTTTCCTTGGCCTTCATGATCGTGTCGCGGCATCCCTGGGCATCGCCAGCCTTGTCCTGCTGAGCGGCCTTGGCGACGAGCGTCTTGGCTTCCTCGACCCCCGCGGCAGTCGGCTTCACCGCCGCATCCGACTTGGTGAGGGCGGGCGGCTTGTCGAGCGCCTTCGGGGAGTTCGACGAGGTCGTGCCGCCTGGCGATGTCGAGCCGGTCACCGCGGCGGCACCGGCGCTGTCGAGCCGCCGCTGCAGGGTGGCGACCTCGTCGGCGCACGGGGTCGCCAGGGCCGGCGTGGCGGCCGCGAGGGCCAGGGCTGCGACGGCGAATCGGATCATCATCAGGATTTGTCTCCACGAAGTCGGAAGCGTGTCGGCATGGGCGGTGCGCTGAAGCGGGACCCACAATGCCGGATCGGCTACCGGGGAGACTCCGGTCTCACCCGCCCGTTCCCGAGACAGGAGGCCGCATGGGTCAACCGGAAACGCCGCGGRCGWCGYCCGCGCGCCGATACCCTTGAGATCAATACTTCCGGATGATCGGCTCGGGCGACATCGGCACGGGATCGGCCCCGAAGGCGTAGCGGATGCCGGCGTAGACCGAGAACGGCTGAGCCAGCGTCGTGGTCCGCGGATCGCTGATCCGCAGGTTGCCGGCCACCGCGCCGGGTTCGGCGAAGGTGCCGAAGGTGGCGTAGCGGTTGTTGGTCAGGTTGGTGATGAGGCCGAAGACCTCGAGGTTCTTCGTCACCTGATACTTCGTCTGGAAGTTCAGGACATAGTAAGGTGGCAGCTTGCGGTTCAGGTTGGACTCGTCGCCGCGGAAATACGACGACGAGAAAGCCTGGAGGTAGAGACCGAACTGCCAGTCGGGCGTCACGAAGTAGTCGAACCCGGCCTTGATCTGGTGGGTCGGCACCAGCGGCACGACGTTGCCCTTGCGGACCTGGATCGCGCCATCGTCGGCGAGGGGATTGTTGGGCGACGACAGGGTGCCGTTGAACTGGAAGGTGGCGTCGACCAGCGCGTAGTTGGCGTAGACCCGCAGGTAATCGGCCGTGTACTCGCCGCCGACCTCGATGCCCTGCCGCTGTGTCGACGGCACGTTGACGAAGTAGGCGCGGGCGGTGTTGCCGGGGGTGGCCAGCGACAGGATGTCGTTGGTCAGATCCGTGCGGAAGGCGCCGATCTTGTAGGTGATGATGCCGCCGTCATAGGTGTTCGGCAGCTGGCCGCGCAAACCGACCTCGTAGGTCCGACCGGACACCTGCTTCAGCGGCGGATCCGCAACCAGCGAGTTCGGCAGCAGGCACGGCCGGTCCGGATTGGCGCAGGCCAGTTCCAGCGGCGTCGGCGCGCGGTTCGATTCCGAGTAGCTGCCGTAGAGGTTCAGCGCGTCGAAGAACCGGTAGGTCAGGCCCGCCACCGGGTTGATCTTGTTGTAGTAATGCGTCCCGGTCACGTCCGGCGAGAAGCCGGTGAGGTCCTCGCTCTGGATGCGGGCGAAGTTGAGCCGGGCACCGGCGGTCAGCGACAAGCGATCGGTGACGTCCAGGGTGTCGAGAGTGTAGAGGCCCATGTAGACATTGGAGCCGTTGACCGAACTCGGCGCGATCCCGAGCGCGCCGGCAGTCCTGAGCATCGGCGTACCGAGGCCCGGGATCGTGCCGTAATACGGGTTGCTCGGATCGGTGGTGATCGACAGGTTCGGGTTGATCACGCCCAGGGTGCTGGACGACTTGAACGAGTAATTGGCCGCATCGATGCTGCCGCCGACCACGAAGGCGTTGGGCAGACCGAACACGCGGTCGCGGTTCGACGCCTGAAGTGAACCGCCGAAGCCGGTCGCCTGGGTCTGGGTCGTGTCGAGGGTGCCGTAGGGAATGTTGGCGCGGAACGGGACGCGTTGGTTCTGCTGGCCCAGGATCAGGAACTGGTTGCGGAAGGCATTCTGCGACTGGCCCGCCGCGGGGCTGAAGCCGTCATCCTCGTAGCAGAGGAAGCCGCGGTAGCTCGAACGGGAGCTGCAATTCTCGAAATTGCCGTCGTTGCCGTCGACGTAGGTCTGGCTGAAGCGGCGGAAATAGGCGTTGCCGGCAAGATCCCAGGTCGGCGAGAGGTCGACCCGGCCGGTGAGCTGGAGCGTGCCGACTTCGGTCGTGGTGGTCTGCGGATAGGTGAAGATCGACCGGGGGTCGCGGTGGGTGAAATCCACCGGGGTCGCCGCGGCGGCGCCGAAGAAGCTGCGCGCGGCCAGCCCGATCAGGTGGAACTCCGAATCCTGCGAGCGGTAGCCGATATCGCCATAGAGCCGCCCGATCGTGCTCGGGCTCTCGTAACGCCAGCCGCGGTCGTTCAAGCCGTCGCCGGTAAAGTAGACGCTCCACGGTCCGGAGACCTTGCCGTACTGGAGGTAGCCGGCCGTGCGCGCGTCCGAGCCGCCCCAGGCCGAGATCTCGGTGCCCTGCCAGGTGAAGCCGTTCTTCATCTGGATGTTGACCGCGCCGCCCAGCGCGTTGAGGCCGAAGACCGGGTTGCCGGTGACCACGTCGATGCGCTGGATCGCCTGCGGCGGGATCAGGTCAAAGTTGACCACATCGCCGAACGCCTCGTTGATGCGCACGCCATTCTGGTAGACCGCCAGTCCCTGCGGCACACCCTGGACCGGGGAGGCCGTGAAGCCGCGATAGGTGACGTCGACGCGGTTGTTGTTGCCCTGGGAGTCGGAGACGTTGAAGCCGGGCGTGCGCCGGGCCAGCGTCGTCACTAGGTTGTTGCTGGCCTGATCGATCGTGAGATCGCTCGCCGTGACCGACTCCACCGTGCTGGGGATCTTGTTGAGGGGCTGCTCGCTGCCGCGCAGGCGTGTGCCGGCGCTCGGCCCGACCGAGCCGGCCGGCGGCACGGGACCGGGACCGTTGAAGGCCTGTGCCGAGCTCGAGTTACCGCCGCCCGATCCCACCGGCGTGGTCGAAACCACGCTGATCTCGCCCAGCGTCACCGATTGTTGAGCCTGCACCGCGCCGGGAACCATCGAACCCGCGAGAACCGATGCAGACGCAACCAGGCTGCTCCGAAGCGCCCGTAGTGACATCCCAACCCCCAAACCGTTCGATCCATGCCCGTTACAGTCGAGCTTGGGTCACTCTTGGCGGGGGCCGAGACGGCGCACAATCCGTTCAAGAAGCCGTGAGGCGCGTTTCCGCGCTATTTCCGACCGGAATCCGGAGATGCCGACGGCGAGTGCTGAAACGGCAACAGTTTCGATAGCAATTTCAGAGACTTAAGGATATTTCGGCAAGACGCGCGGGACGATTCGGCAAGCCCCACGCGGTCCTGTCAGAGGTGAGCCTGGATGAGACGGGCGATCTCGCCGAGGCGTTGCTCCAGGAGCTGCGGGACCTCGCAGACATAGGTCAGCGACTGGCTCCGCTCCTGGAAGATCCGGCGATCCCAGGCGAACTTCGTCTCCAGCTCGGACTGGTCCTTCGGCAGTTCTGTCGCATCGGAGGCGCTCGGCGCGTCCTTGACCTGGCTGATCGTGTCCGCCTCGTCCCGGATGCGCTCGGCCATCCGGCGCTGCCCCTGCGCATAGCGGGCGATTCCACCGACCACCTTGTTGCGCTCGCCGTTCAGCACTTCGAACACGCCGGCGTAGACGCGGGTCAGGGCCTTGTCCTTCGCGTCCTTGTCGGAGCCGAACTTCTCGGCGAACGTGTCGAGGAGCGGGCCGACCTGGGAGAGATCCGTCCGACGGGACGCGATCTTTTGCGCCAGGACCGCGGCATCGTTGTCGCTGCCCCAATCGCCGGCCGCCTCGATGTCCGGCCCGGTCCAGAACTGGCCGGGGCTGAGCGTCGCCACCTTGCGCTGGACGCAGGGCCAGCTCGGATCCGTCTTCGGCTGGGCCAGGGCGGGACCGGCGAGGATGGCGAGCCCGATTGTCGAGCCGAGGATGCGGGTCAGGAGGAAATTCATCGCGCGGGCTCCATCAGGTGTTGTCGCCGGCCGGGCCGCCGCGCCGGGCCATGATGCCCCGGCCCGGATCATAGGCGACCACCGCCATGCCGAAGAAGGCGAGCCCCACGCCCACCACAACGGCGCAGGCGACCGGCTCGAACTGGACGTAGAGGGCGAAGCGGACCAGCTGGACCGCGTGGCTGAACGGGTTCAGCTCGCAGATCCAGTACAGGGTTTCCGAGGATTCCCGGATCCGCCACAGGGGGTAGAGGGCCGACGAGGCGAAGAACATCGGGAAGATGACGAAGTTCATCACGCTTGCGAAGTTCTCGAGCTGGCGCACCAGCGACGACAGGAACAGCCCGATCGCTCCGAGCATCAGCCCGGTGGCCAGGAAGGCCGGAAGGGCCGTGAGGTAGCCGAGCGCCGGGATGTCGCTCTCCCAGAAATACGCTACGGCCAGGAACGCGTAGGCCTGTACGATCGACACGGCGACGCCCGCGATCAGCTTGGCGAGCAGCAGCAGCCAGCGCGGATAGGGCGAGGTGAGCAGCACCTTCATCGAGCCGACCTCGCGGTCGTAGACCATCGACAGGGACGACTGCATGCCGTTGAACAGCTGGATCATCACGGCGAGGCCCGGCACCACGTAGACCTCGTAGAGCACGTAGGTCTGGTAGGGCGGCTCGATCGAGACGCCGAGGGTGTTGCGGAATCCCGCCGCGAAGATGAACAGCCAGACCAGCGGCCGGACCAGGGCCGAAAAAAACCGCTCCTTCTGATTGAAGAAACGCAGCAACTCCCGCCGGACGATGCCGCCGAGGCAGATCAGGTAGCCGACCGTGTCGAGGCGGCCGATCCGGTCGGCCTGGCTGCGCGGGGGGACGGCGCCGATCCGCGTGGCGAGGGGTGTCGGATCCGTCATGCCGCCGCCCTCCCCGGCTCGGCGACCAAGCGGCGGAACGCGTCGGCCAGGGCCTCGCCGGGCAAGCCGATCCCGCCAGCACGACCCCGGGCGACGATCCGGCCCCGGTGCAGGACCACCGCCTCGTCGTCGTCCGCGATCTCCTCGAAGATGTGGGTTGCCCAGAGCACCGACAGACCCTCCTCGCGCACCAGGGCGCGCACGATCGCCACGATATCGGCCCGGGATTCGAGGTCGAGGCCGACGGTGGGCTCGTCGAGGAGCAGCAGGTCCGGGCGGTGGATCAGCGAGCGGGCGATCTCGATGCGGCGCGACTGGCCGCCCGAGAGCGTCCGCACCTTGTCGTGGCGTCGGTCGGCCAGGCCGACGCGGTCGAGCATGACGCCGACCCGTTCCTTGGCGGCGGCACGGGCGATGCCGTGGAGGCTCGCGTGGTACAGAAGGTTCTGCTCGACGGTGAGGTCGGTGTCGAGCGTCCGGGCCTGGAACACGACGCCGAGCCGCGCCAGCGCCCGGGACGGCTCACGGTCGAGGGCGTGGCCGAAGATCGAGACCCGGCCGGTCTGGTTGGTGTAGAGCCGCGTGATCACCGAAAACAACGTCGTCTTGCCGGCGCCGTTCGGCCCGAGAAGGGCAGCGAAACGCCCGCGTTCCACCGTGATCGAGACGTCGTCCAGGGCGGCGCGGGTTCCGAACCGGTGGCCGACATGCTCGACGAGGAGGGCGGCGGTCTCCCCCGCGCTCATCGTCCCAGAACCTTGCGGGCATCGGCCACGGCGTCGAGGCACTCGTCGAACTCGCCTTCCTTCTGCTCCCGCTCGGCCACGCGCAGGGCCTTCCTGAGCTTCGGCACGGACGCCTCGGGCGGGTTCAGCGCGAGCGCGTCGCGGATCATCGTGATGCCCTCGGCGCAGGCGGAGGCGTCGTCGGCCGCGATAGCCGGACCGGCGGCGAGGAGGCAGGCGGCGAGCAGGAGGATGCGCATCACTTCACCGTCAACGTGCCGGTCATGCCCTTGGCCTCCAGGCCGCGCGCCGCCCAGGGATAGGTGCCCGGCTTGATCGCCACGAACTCGATGGCGATCTCGCCGGGATCGTCGAATTCCAGGTGATCGGGCGGTCCGCCGCCGTGGATCTCCTTATGCTCGATCACGATCTGGTTGAACCAGATGTAACGGAAGAACTCGGGCGCATAGAATTTGTATTCCTGACGCCCCTTGGCGACGATCCGCAGCCGGTAGGCCTTGCCGGATTCCAGCGTGATGTCCTTGTTCTCGACGGCGAAATCGTTGCCCTGGTCGTCGCCGAGGACGAGGTCGGGCAGGTTCTCCCGTTTCTTGGTCAGGTCGAGGGCGCTGGCCGGAGCGGCCGCGAGCAGCCCTGCCAGACCGAGGGCCGCCGTTCGAAACATGCGCGTCATGTCGTGTTCCACCCTGGAGGGCCGCCTCGGGATGCGGCCGACTTCGCTTGTCGCCCGGCGGGCGCGGATCAGTTCGGCGAGAGCGCCACGCCCCAGGGTAGGAGCCCGACCGGGATGCTCTTCACCACCTTCTGGGCGGCTACGTCGATCACCGAGACATCGTTGGAAGTGCCGTTCGTGGTGAACAGCATCTTCTGGTCCGGCGTGAAGGCGAGCTGCCAGACGCGCTGGCCCACCGGAAGATACTTCTCGACCTCGTAGGTCTTGGCATCGATCACGGCGACGCGGTTGGCCGGCCCGAGGGCGACGAAGGCCTTGCTGCCGTCCTGGGTGATCCGGATGCCCACCGGCTGGATCGCCTCGTCGTTCACGCTCGGGATCTTGAAGGTGATCTTCTTGATCACCCGGCGCTGCGCCACGTCGATGACGCTCACCGTGCCGCCGACCTCCGCCGACACCCACAGGAACTTGCCGTCGGCGGAGAACTCCGCGAAGCGCGGCCGCGCATCCACGAGCACGTTGTCGATCACCTGGAAGGTCTTCGTATCGATGAAGTGGGCCATGTTGGTGGTTTCGGAGGTGTTGACCAAAACCTTCCCGTCCGGCGACAGCCCCATTCCTTCCGGCTCGACTCCGACCGGCACCTCGGCGAGCACCTTGTTCTTCTCGATGTCGATGATCGTGACCTGGCTGTCATCCTCGTTGGCGACGTAGAGGGGGTTGCCGGAGGCATCGAGGATGAACTGCTCCGGATCGGGGCCGGAGCGCAGGGACCGCACCACCTTGCCGGAACTCGTGTCGAGCACGTCGATCCGGTCGTCGTCGCTGGCGCAGACGAACAGCTCCTTGCCGTCCTTGGAGACGGTGACACCCCGCGGGCGACGCCCGACCTTCCAGGTCGCCGTGACCGCCATCGTGTTGGTGTCGATGACGCTGACCGAGTTGCCCTTCTCGTTGGTGACGTAGGCCGTGAAGGCGGAGGCCGGCCCGCCAAGGGCGAACCAGGCACCGAGGGCAATTACACTCAGACAAGCCTCGACGCGGCGGCGCATGCCAGTTCCTTCCCTTGTGACGTCCCGGCGTCCTCGGCGGACGTTCTCGTGGGACGTTTGTAGTGCGATTCCCGCGCGTTGCGAGGGTTTTGACGGCTCGCCATCGCCGCAGGCCGCGGGCTCACTTGAACTTGCAGGTGGTCTCCGGCAGGTCGACGCCCAGCGTGTCGAGGGGCGTGCGCTGATGCAGGAAGCCCTGCTCGGGCGCCACGGAGACCAGCGCCTTCGGCTGCACCACGATGATCGCTTGGCGCAGCTGGTGATCCCAGGGCCGGAAGCTCAAGGGTACGCCCTTGTAGGCCGGCAGGGTGAAGGCCGGATCGACGAGGAAGGGCGCGATCACCGCCGGATCGTTCGTCTTCTTCGCCGTGACGGCCTCGCCGACCGTCCGCACCGCCGCCCAAACCTGGTAATCCAGCGGGCGCATCAGCCGCGAAGCCAGCCGGCGGAAGCGGTTCTGGGCCTGCGCAGCCCCCCAGGTCTCCAGGACGGGCGACCAGGTCGTGGGCGTCAGCGCCTGCGTGCCGCCCACGGGCCTCGGGTCCACCGTGCGATAGGGGACGTAATCGCCCCAGTCGCCCTCCTCGTCGGCGACGACGGCCATGTCGTAATCGAGGCCTCGGGTGAAGACCATCGCCTCGGCCCGCGTGGGGGTGTCGCCGCGCGCCTTGGCCAGGGGGCCGAAGGTCCAGGGTTTCTCGGCGGTGATCTTCAGGGCGAACTTCCGCGCCGAGTTGCGGACCGCATCCGCGTAGGCCTTGTCGGCATCGGTCGGGCCGACGATCAGGAAGATCTTCCGCCAGCGCATCACCGTCAGGTACTGCGCCAGGGCGTCGGTCAGCATCGCGCGGGACGGCAGGATGTGGAAGACGTTGGCGCGGCAATCGGCCCCGCGCAGGCTGTCATCGGCGGCGCCCGCGTTAAGGACCACCGCGCCCGTATCCTTCACCGCGTCCGCCACCGCGATCACGGCGTCGGCGGGCAGCGCCAGCACGAGATAGCGGACGCCCTTGCCGACCAGGTCCTTCGCGGCGGCCACGGCGTCGGGCTTGTCGTCGGTCAGCGCCACATCGTCCAGCACGAAGGACTGCTTGGTGAAGCGGCCCGTGGTGTTGCTGTCGGCGACGCCCATCCTGGCCCCGGCCAGCCCCTCGTCTTCGGGCGCCGCTTCGGCGTCGTAGGAAGAGGGCGCGGGCTGCGGCCGGTAGATCAGGCCGATATGCGTCTCCAGCGCCTGCGG
The DNA here is from genome assembly GCF_056403155.1 of Methylobacterium sp. P3_A11. Lineage (NCBI taxonomy): Bacteria > Pseudomonadati > Pseudomonadota > Alphaproteobacteria > Hyphomicrobiales > Methylobacteriaceae > Methylobacterium > Methylobacterium sp. P3_A11. The sequence continues at coordinate 1,291 of NZ_JBFUGA010000068.1, read as the reverse complement.
GGCTGCGGCGGCAGCCGTGTCCTGGGCCGGCGCGGCCGTGCCCTGGGGCTGCGCGGCCGCAGGGATTGGGGCCAGCGCGAGGACGGCCGCGCACAGCCAGGCCGGGCGCGCCGGGAACCGGAAAACCGTCTCGGGTGCAGGATCGTGCATGTGGGCGGCCTCTATCAGCATCCGCGCGGACCGCTCAACCGCGGCGTGTCGTCCCGACGTTCACGTTACCGTCGTGGGGGAGGCGGCAGCCGAAGTACATTGCCAAATTGTCCCTTCGCCCGACCTATGCCGACAACAAGGCCGCCGAATGGGGCGGCCGCATGCCTTGAGAGGAAGCTCCTGCCGATGCGCCATACGATCCTTCGCGCGACGGCCGCGTGCGGTCTCGTCACCCTGAGCGCCGCCTTGCCCAGCGCCGCCCGCGCCGCCGAGAAGGCGGCCGTGTTCCCGGTCGAACTGTTCGACCCCGGTGCGTCCTACGGAACCCGGATGCGGCCGGTCGATGCCCGGAAGCTCACGCTGGTCACCGACGAGCTCCGTAACGCCCTTCGCGACAAGGCGGGACTGGAGATCGTCGATACGGCGCCCAAGGCCGATGTCGTGGCCAAGGAGGGGCCGCTCTACAAGTGCAACGGCTGCGCGGCGGATATCGGCAAGAGCCTGGGTGCGGACCTCGTCGTGACCGGCTATGTGGAGAAGGGGTCCGGCCAGATCTTCAACCTGAGCGTCGCGATCGCCGAGGCCGATACCGGCAAGGTGGTGCGCGGCGGTCAGGTGACGATCCGGGCCGACACCGATGAGACCTGGGCACACGCCATGCGGTGGGTGGTGAAGAACCGCCTGCTCGCCGAGCCGCTGCCCGGGAAGTCCTGAGACGGTCCGTCCAAGTCCGAGTGTTTCGTGTCCACGTCTTCCGTCCAGCCAGCCCGACCGCCCCGCCTCCTCGTCAGCGTCCGTGATCCGGCCGAGGCCGAAGCTGCGCGGTTCGCGGGTGCCGACCTGATCGACGCCAAGGATCCCGAGCGCGGAGCCCTGGGCGCCCTCGAGGTAGGTGTCGTCCACGAGATCGTCGCGCGGGTATCCGGGGGTGCCGTGACGAGCGCCGTGGCCGATCCTGCGCCCGCCTCCGTCGCCGCCCTGGCGCGGACCGGCGTCGACTGGGTCAAGACCGGCGTCGATCAGGCCCGCCGGCGCGACGCGGCGGCCCTTTCCGCTCTCGCCGCGGCGGCGCCCGGACGGCTGATCGCGGTTCTCTTCGCGGAGGACGGCCCGGCCGCCGCCCTCGTGCCGGATCTAGCSG
>NZ_JBFUGA010000067.1:0-31800 GCF_056403155.1 Methylobacterium sp. P3_A11 | reverse complement strand
GAGCGCCCCGTCGGCGGCACCGCGCAGGGCCTCGACCTGGGCCGAGACGCCGGCGCTCGCCCGGCCGGTCTCGGCGGCGATGCGCTCCAGCGCCCCCTGGACCTGTGCGATCCGGCCGGCGAGAGCCTGCTCGATCGCGCCGAGATTGGTGTCGGCCCCGGCCACGAGGTCGGTCAGCGCCGTGTTGGCGGCCTCGATCCGCTGGAGCAGGCTGCCGAGTTCGCGGCCCATCCGGTCGTTGGTCTCGAACAGCTCCGAGAGGGTGCGGCCCGCACCGTCCTCGACGGCGGCGCGCAGCAGCTCGGCCGAGGCCCGCGACTGCACGGCCAGTTCCTCGGTCCGCTCCCGCAGGCTCTCGGCGAGCGGCACGCCGGTCTCGGCGAGCGTCCGCTCGATCGCCTCGGCCCGGTCGGACAGGGCGCGCGACAGGTCCATCATCGGCCCGTCGATGGCGCCGCGCAGGCGTTCGACATGGCCCTCCAGGCTATCGCCGACGGCGCGGCCGCTGCCCTCGACGCTGGCGAGCAGCGCGCCGCCGCGCTCCTCGATGGCGCGCACCAGGGTCTCGGCACTCTCGGCGAGGCGGCGGGACAGGGCCTCGCCGCGGGCATCCACCAGGGCGCCGAGCGCCGTGGCGCGGCGCTCGAACCCGGCCCCGAGGGCCTCGGTGCGGGCGTCGATCAGGCCGGCGAGCGCGGCCTCGCGGCGGCTGAGCGTCTCGGCCAGCGCGGCGTTGTGGGCCTCGACCTGCTCGGCATGGGCGCGGGCCCGCTCGTCGAGGGCGGCGACCAGGGACGCCGTGCGCTCATCCATGAGGCCCGCGAAGGCGTCGTGGCGGTCGTCGAAGGCGGTGGCCAGGGTGTCGGCGCGCTGCGCTACCAGGGTCGCGAACAGCCGCATGCGGCTGTCGATGCGCTGCGTGAAGGCGTCGGCGCGGGCATCGACGCCGCGGGCCAGGGCCTCGCTCTGCGCCTCGACGGCCTGCGCCAGGGCCGCGGTGCGGCCCTCGACCACGCCGTCCAGCTCCCGCAGCCGGGCGTCGAAGGTCTCGACCAGGGCACCGGTGCGACCCTCTACGGCGCCATCGAGGGCGCGCAGGCGGGCGTCGAACGCCTCGACCAGGGCGCCCGTCCGGCCCTCGACGGCACCGTCGAGCGCGCGCAGCCGGGTATCGAAGACCTCCACCAGGGCGCCGGTCCGGTCCTCGGCCGCCGCCACCAGGGCCTGGCCGCGGTCCTCAAGAAGCCCCTCGATGGACGCGCGTGCCTGCTCGAAGGTCGAGCGCAGGGTCTCGATGCGCGCGTCGACCCGCTCGGACACGTCGCGGCCGGTGCCCTCGACCAGGGCGCCGAGGCGGTTCTGCACCCGGTCGAACAGGGTCTGGAGTTCGCCCGTCCGCTCCTTGAGGGTTTCGGCGAGGCGGTTCTCACGCTCCTCGAGCAGGCCGGCGATGGCCGGGTTCACCCCCTCGATGGTCGCCTGGAGCGCCTGGGTGCGGTGCTCGATCGTCCCGGCGATCTGGCGGCCGCGGGTATCCACGAGGCGGTCGATCTCGCCCTGCGCCCGCTCGAACAGGCCCTGGAGGTCGGAGAGGCGGCCGTCGAGCAGGTCCGCCATCTGGGCGGGCGCCGCGTCGAGGGTCGTGCGCAGGCCCTCGGTGCGGGCCGCGATGGCGTCGGCGACTTCCTGGCCGCGTCCTTCGACGAGGTCGCGCAGGCCGGCCTGGGCCTCCTCGAACAGGGTGTGGAGGCGCTGCGTGCGGGCGTCGAGGCTCGCGGCGAGCTGGCGCTCGCGGGTCTCCACCAGAGCCGAGACGGCGGCGGGGGCCTCCTCCAGCACCGCACGCAGCGACTGGATGCGGGCATCGACCGTGGCGGCGAAGCGGCCGCCGCCGCCCTCGACCACGCCGTCGAGGGCCGTATGAGCCTCCTCGAACAGGGTGCGCAGGGTCTGGGCGCGGGCGGCGAGGGTGTCGGCGAGGCGGGTGCCGCGGCCCTCGACCAGAGTCTCGAGATGGCCGAGGCGCTCGTCGAACAGGCCGCCGAGCTGGCGGGTGCGGTCGTCGAGCGCGCCGGTGGCGGAGCCGAACGCGCCCTCCAGGGCGGCGACCAGCGCCTGCCCGCGGCCGTCCAGCGCCGCGTGGATCGGCTCCATGCGGCCGTCGAGGGTGGAGGCCAGGGTGCCGGCGTGCTCGTCCAGCATCACGCGGATCTGGTTGGTCCGGTCGTCCAGCAGGGTGTGGACCGAGCGTACGCCGTCGTCGAGCAGGCCGCTGATGTCGGCGGTGCGGCTCGACAGGGTGTGGCCCAGGCGGCCCTCGCCGGCATCGAGCATCCGCTCGGCATCCGCGATGGTCTGCTGGAGCTTGGCGAGCACGCTCTCGCCGCGCTGGTCGATGAGTTCGGCGAGCGAGGAGCCGCCGCGATCGAGCAGGCGGGCCAGCTCGGTGATCCGGCCGCCGATCGCCCCGAACACGGCGCGGCCCTTCTCGTCGAGCTCGCCCGACATGGTGGCGATGCGCGCGTCGATCAGGTGGCCGAGGCGGTCGGCCCGCTCCGCGAAGGCGGCGTGGACGGCGTCGGTGCGGGCGGTCAGCGCCGCGTCGGCGGTCTCGGTGCGCTCGTCCACCAGACGGACCAGGGACTCCGCACGGTTCGCCAGGGCAGCCTCGAGGCCGCGGGTCGCCTCCTCGATGGTGCCGGTGAGGGCGCGGACGCGCTCGGCCATGGCGCCTTCGAGGCCGCCGGTCCGGTCGGCGATCATCCCCACGAGGTCGCGGGTCCGCCCGGCCAGTTCCTCGTCCACCGCGCGGGTGCGCGCCTCGATGAGGCGGATCGCCTCGAAGGCCTGCACGCCGAAGCTCTCGTCCACGAGGCGGGCGCGCGCGTCAAGGGTCTCGGCGATCGCCTGCAGGCGGCCGATGACGCCGGTGTCGAAATGGACGGCGCTCTCCTCGATCCGGCGGGCGATCTCGCCCGTGTGCCGGGCGATGTCCTGGCCGAGCCCGGAGGTGCGGCCCTCCAGCATTTCCATCAGGCCGCGATGCCCCTCGGTCATGACCCGCGCCATCTCGTCGGTCCGGGCGCGCAGCGCGTCGTCCACGGCGCTGGTGCGGCTGCCGAAATGACCGTCGATCTGGCTGACAAGCGCCGCCACGGCGGCGGCGATCTCGGCGGCGCGTTCCGCGGAGCGCGTCTCCAGGCCCCCGAGATGGGTCTCGATCAGGCTGCCGGCCTCCCGCGCCCGGGCGGCGATCGTCTCGGCGACGGCCTCGCCCTTGCCGGTGAGGAGCCTGTCCATCTCCTCCAGGCGGGCGCCGACCGTCTCGCCGAGGGCGGCGGTGTCGCGGCCGATCCGGTCGGCCAGGATGTCGCCGCGGGCGATGGTCTCCTGCAGGGCGGCGAGGCGGCTGCCCAGCGTCTCGTCGATCGCGCGGACCCGGCCGTCGGCGGTCTCGGCGAAGCTCGCGCCGGTCTGGCTGAGGGTGTCGGCGATGCGGGCGCCCTGGCTCGCCACCGCGAGCACGATGTCGCGGCCGGTGCCGCTGATCCGGGCCTGGGTCTCGTCGGCGTGGCTGGCGAGCAACTGGGCGACGCTCTGGCCGTGCGCGCCGAAGGCCGCTTCCATCTCGCCGATCTGGGCGGCGAGATCGGCCGAGATCGCGCGGGCGGCCTCGGCGAGGCGGCCGGTGGCGTCGCCGGTCCGGGCGGCGAGTTCGCGGTTGAGGTCGTCGAGGGCGGCGCGGACCGCCGAGACGGCGGCCGTGCCGCGGGCGCCGAGTTCGGTGCCGGCGCGGTCCGCGACGTCGCGGAACCGGGTCGTGAGGATCGCGGTCTCGGCCTCGACGGCGCCGGTGACCTCGGCGGAGGCGTTGCGCAGGGTCTCCAGGGCGCCGGCGAGCCGGGCGGCGGCATCCCGCGTCTGCGTCTCGGCGGCGTTGCCCGCCTGATCGGCGGCGGTCCGCAGCGCGGCGGCCGCCTCCTCGGTCCGCGCCGACAGGGCGGCGGCGGAATCCGCGACCCGGCGCTCGAACACCCGAACGGCCTCGAGGGTCCGGGCCTCGACCGCGCCGGTGGCTTCCTCGGTCGTGCCGCGCAGGGCGGCGGTGGCCGCCTCGGCCCCGCGCTGGAGAGCCGCGACCGCCTCGGCGGTGCGGCCGTCGATCTCGCCCGACAGGCCCTCGACGGTGCCCCGCAGCGACTGGACCGCGGAGGAGGCACCCGTCTCGAAACCCTGGCCGAGCGCCGTGAAGGCGGCCTCCAGGCGCGCCGCGACCGTTTCGGTGCGGTGCGCGATGCTGCCGCCGGCCTGCTCGGCCGCCGCCGCCACCCGGGTTTCCAGGTCGGCGGCGCGGACCGTCACGGTCTCGTCCAGGCGCGCCGCGATGCCGTCCATCCGGTCGGCGAGGGAACCGCCGCGCTCGGCGAGAGCCTCGGCGATCCGCTCGGCCGTGCCGAGGAGGTCGTCGCGCACCGCATGGGCGCGGTTCGTCAGGGCCTCGCCGGCGCCGCCGGCCGCCAGTGCCAGGGCGGCCTGGGCGTCGCGTCCGCGATCCTCGATCGTCTCGGCGACCGACAGGCCCGCGCTCTCGATCTCGGCGCGCAGCGCCAGCCCGCGGCCGGCGATGTCCTGGGTAAGGGCCGAACCCGTATCGGCGAAGCGGGCGGTGATCTCGGCCCCCATCGCGCCGAAGCGCTCGGTCAGCTCCGAGCCCCGCGACAGGAAGACGGATTCCAGCCCCGTGACCGAGCGCTCGAAGCTCTCGCGCACCGTGCCGGCCTGATGCGCCAGGGCTTCGCCGACCCGCGTGCCCGTCTCCTCGAGGCTCCGGGTGAGGGTGCCGGCATTCTCGGACAGGCGGTCGGCCAGGGCGCTGCCGACGGCCTGGAAGGCGCCGGTCGCCTCGCCGGCGCGGCTCTCGAAGGCGCGGGTCAGGGTCTCGCCGATCTCCTGGAACCCGCCGCGCACCTCCTGGCTGGTGGCCGCGAGATTGTCGATCAGGTCGCTGCCGCGGGCGGTCATCAGGTTGACCACCCGGTCGCCGGCCTCGCCCAGGGAGGCGGTGATCGCGGCGCCGCGGGTCTCCAGGGCACCGGTCACGCGCTCGCCCGCACCGGTCACCGCGGAGACGATCCGGTCGGAGGCGCCCTCCAGGTCCTGGCTCAGGCTCTGGTGCGACCCGGTGATGGCGCTGCGCACCCGCTCGGCGTTGGTGACGATCGCCTCGCGCTGGGCCACCAGCTCGTCCACGAGGGAGCGGATGCGGATCTCGTTGTCGGAATAGGCCCGCTCCAGGGTGGCGATCTCGCCCCGCACGAGGGTCTCCAGCTCGCCGGCCCGGGCGAGCGCCCGCTCGACGCCGTCGCCCACCGCCGCAACCTCGCGGCGCACGGTCTGCGACATGGTCAGGACCGCGTCGGTGGAGAAGCTCTCGGGCTCGGCGAGACGCACCGCGACCTCGCCGACCGCGCGGGCGACGAGGCGCATTTCCTGGGCGCGCACCGCCAGCATGGCGGCGATCACGAACAGCACCACGGGGCCGAACAGGGCCGCCGCGCCGACGCTCGCCTGCAGGGCCGAGAGCCCCGAGACGACGGCGCGCAGGTCGCCGTCGGATTTCGACCACGCGATCAGCGCCAGGGCGCCGATCCAGACGGCCCCGGCGGCGAGGGCGAAGAGATAGGGCTTGGGCGAGGAGCGCACCCGCAGGGTCTGCTGCAGGATGCCGATGTTGCGCCGGTCGTCGTTGGCCACCAGAGAACGGTCGGGGGGCAGGAGGCCGCCTTCCCGGCGCGGGCGGTCCAGGCCCGGCGGCGGCAGGTCGGAGGCGAGGGGCGGGTCGAGGCGCGGCGGCATGGTCCGCCCGGCGGCATCGAGGCCGCCGTCGAGCAGCGGCTCGGCGTCGCCGACATCGGGCAGGCGCGGCTCGGCGCGGCCATCGGTGCCGGTCGGCGTCAGGGCGTCGAGGTTCAGCGCCTGCTCGATCGCAGAGAGCGCGGCCTCGGCCGGGTCCTTCAGCTTCTTCTCGATCGCCATTCAACGCCTCGTTACACGGGCTCACCGGCACCTGGGGAGGCTGATGCCGGAGACGCAACACCCCGTTTACCATCGAAGATTAGACCCAGGCACCGACTGTCGATACCCGAGCCATCGGCCGGCCCCAGAAAACGTTAACCGAATGGTTACCGAGCCCGCCGCTCGCCGCCTCTTCCATCCTGCCGCAGGGAAGGGGTCCGGCGCGATCCCCGGGCGACGAATCAGCGGTTGAATCGTGTGGATCAGCCCAGCAATCCCCGAAGAACACCGATCCCGGGACCTCACGCATGCAGGCCATCGACCTCGCGGCCCTCGACGCCCAGACCGGCGGGGACGCTGACCTCGCCCGCGAGGTTCTGGCGCTGTTCGCCGGCCAGTGCCGCGCCATCCTGCCCCGTCTCACCGACCCGGCCCTGCCGCCCGATCAGCGCGCCGACCTCGCCCACACCCTGAAGGGCTCGGCCGCGGGCGTCGGGGCCGAGCGGGTCTGGGGCCTGGCGGACGCCGCCGAGCGGCGCCTGCGGGACGGAGGGATGCCACCCCTGGACGACCTCGCCGCGGCGGTCGCGGCGGCGCTGTCCGAGATCGCGGGCGGGCCGGCCTGACAGGCCGCCCGGGCCGGCCCCACGCGATGCGGCGATCGATCCGCGACGGGCGCCTACCGCCGCGCTTGCATTCCGCGGTCTCTGCCGCCAAGCAGGCACGCCGCCCGTCGGACAGATTGCGCCCGACGCGAGCCCGGAGCCCCCAGCATGCCCAAGATCACCTACGTCGACCACGCCGGGACGGAAAGAACCGTCGAAGGCAGCGTCGGCGCGACCGTGATGGAGACGGCTCTGCGCAACAACGTGCCGGGCATCGACGCGGAATGCGGGGGCGCCTGCGCCTGCGCCACCTGCCACGTCTACGTCGCCGACGCGTGGATCGAGGTGGTCGGCAAGGCCCAGGACATGGAGCAGGACATGCTCGATTTCGCCAGCGACGTGCGCGAGAATTCCCGCCTGTCCTGCCAGATCAAGATCACCCCGGACCTCGACGGCCTCGTGGTGACGACGCCGTCCCAGCAGGGCTGAGCCGGCGTCACTTCAAGGCGTTCCCGGCGTCTCCCTCTCAGCCGTCATCGCGAGCGCAGCGAAGCGACCCAGGGTAGCGCAACCTTGATGTGCGCAGCGCCGCTGGATTGCTTCGCTGCGCTCGCGAAGACGGCAGCGGCGGGTCGGAGCGCACCATGCCGTGATGCGGTGACCCTGTCGCTCACCGCACGAGCGCCCGCGCCGCCGCGTCCAGCCCGTCCAGGGTGAGGGGGAACATCCGGCCCGCCACCAGCCGCTGCATCATGCCGATCGACTGGGTGTAGCCCCAGTGGGTCTCGGGCACAGGGTTCAGCCACGCCACCTTGGGGAAATGGTCGAGGAGCCGCTGCATCCAGACGGCGCCGGCCTCTTCGTTCCAGTGCTCGACCGAGCCGCCGGGGGTGGCGATCTCGTAGGGGCTCATCGAGGCGTCGCCCACGAAGACCACCCGGTAGTCGCTGCCGTAGGTGCGGATCACGTCGAGGAGCGGCGTCTTCGCCTCGTGCCGCCGCCGGTTCTCGGTCCAGACCGCCTCGTAGGGACAGTTGTGGAAGTAGTAGTGCGCGAGGTGCTTGAACTCGGAGCGCGCCGCCGAGAACAGCGCCTCGGCCTGCTCGATGTGCCAGTCCATCGAGCCGCCGACGTCCAGGAACAGCAGCACCTTCACGGCATTGCGCCGCTCCGGCCGCAGCTTCACGTCGATGTAGCCCTGGCGGGCGCTCGCGCGGATCGTGCCGTCGAGGTCGAGCTCCTCGGCCGCCCCCGTCCGGGCGAAGCAGCGCAGGCGCCGGAGCGCCAGGCGCATGGTGCGCGCGCCGATCTCCCGGTCGTCGTCGAGATCCTTGAACTCGCGCTTGTCCCAGACCTTCACCGCCCGGAAGTTCCGGTTGCCGTCCTGGCCGATGCGGATCCCCTCGGGATTGTAGCCGTAGGCGCCGAAGGGCGAGGTCCCGCCGGTGCCGATCCATTTCGAGCCGCCCTGGTGGCGCCCCTTCTGCTCGGCGAGGCGCTGCTTCAGGGTCTCGAACAGACTGTCCCAGCCGAGCGCCTTCAACTCCGCCTTCTCGGCCTCGGTCAGGTACTTCTCGGCGAGCTTCCGCAGCCACTCCTCGGGGATGGCCGTGGGCTCCACCGCCGCGCCGAGGCTTTCCAGACCCTTGAACACGGTGCCGAACACCCGGTCGAACCGGTCGAGATGCGCCTCGTCCTTCACGAGCGCCGTCCGCGACAGGAAGTAGAACGCCTCGACGTCGTGCCCGGCGAGGCCCCGGTCGRGGGCGCCGAGCAGCGTCAGGTACTCCTTCAGGGAGACGGGGACCTTGGCGTCCCGGAGGGCCGTGAAGAACTGCAGCAGCATGCCGGGAGAACGCGCCAGCCGCGCGCCCGGGTCAAGCCCGCACGAATCGGTCCGGTCCGCGCCAAGCGGAGCGGGACTTTCACCGGCCGATGTCGAGTCTTCGGCGATGGCCGACAAGATTCAGTGCTGTCGAAGCCGCGGATTCCGGGGGCTGAGCGAGTCTCCGCACGCCGATGGGACTCATAACCTGGGTATAAGTCGTCGAATCTGTTGATATGTGACCGGACAAGCCTCGTGCAGTCACTCAATCGGTCATGGGAATCGCTCAACTCGTCACATCGAGTGTGTGCGGACGCGGCGACGCGGCCCACACCGGGCTAGCGAGGAGACCTGCGATGGCGGTCATCCTGCGGAATCTGACGGAATTCAAGCGGTTTCTCGGGAAGCCGGGGGCGACGATTCAGCTGGTGCGCAACACCTTCATGGATCGCCAGCCGGAAGCGACCCGGGACGCGTATCGCGACAAGGGCATGTACGCCCCGCGGGCGGTGCAGGCCCTGTCGCGCAAGGCCGCGGTCTTCACCCTTCGCGGGTATCCGGGTACGGTCTGGCTGTACTGGGACAAGGGCGCCCGCGGCTGGCGCTTCTCCGGCGACACCGTGACGGTGCCCCTGGTCACCGGCCTCGGGCCAGCCGACGAACTGGTCTACCGCTGCAGCTTCGCCGACGGGTTCGAGCCGGCCCCCCGCAGCCGCGTGGCGCGGCAGGCCAAGCACGAGGATGCGCATCCCGTCCTGATCTGAGCGGCGGAATGCGGACGCATCGCCGGCGCCCACGGCGCGCCGGCGGTCGCAGAGGTCCCTCAATGCCGCTGCCGCTGGAAGACGGCCAACACTTTGAACTCGGTCGGCGTCTGCCCGAAGCGCTCCTTGAAGCGGCGGGAGAAGTGGGCCTGGCTGGCGAACCCGCATTGATACGCGTTGAGCCCGATCGGCACGACGCCGTTGGTCGGATCGGCGAGCTTGGCGCGCGCCAGTTGCAGACGGCGCTCCCACATCCAGTCCATGAGCGCGACGTTCTCCGCGCTGGCCACTTCCTGAATCCGGCGGACCGAGATGTTGAGGGCGGCCGCGACATCGTTGATCGAAAGGCCCTCGACGCCGATGTGCTCGGTGATGAAGGCCTGCGCCCGGCACAGGATCGCGGCTCCACTGAGGGACCGGGGCAGATCGACCGCCAGCCGCTCGGCGAAACCCGCCGCGAGGAGTTCGACGGCGACCGAGGCCATGCGCGCCTGACGGGCAGGATCGAGCAGTGCGCCGTGCTCGACGAGGGAATGAAGATACCCCGCGACGATCGGGAAGCTCGTCTGCGCGGTGGTGATCGACGATCCGACGGCGTGGCGGCTCGGTCCAAGAGCCCGGTCCAGGATCGCGCGCGGGATGAGGAAGCTGACAACGTCGAGCCCCTCGGGGTGAGCCCCCACGTAGGGCTGGGCATTGTCGATGAGCGAGATGCCGCCCGAAACGGCCTCTTGGTAGCGGCCTTGCGCGAAGTTCCAGGTCCGCCGCGATCCGAGGATGATGTTGTAATCATCCGTATCCGACGACCGGAGATGACTTTTCCGCCGCTCCATAGTGTGGGCGACGCCGGAATAGTGGCACACCTTGATGGTGTCGATCGCGAACATGTCCAGCCCAGCGCGGAAATCTTTCCGCACATAATCGACGAATTCGAATAGGCCGACGGCGTTTCGGCAGGCATGTTCCCAGTATTCGAAGCTGGCATGCCGCGGCACGTCGTCGGTGCTCATGCTGAAGGTCGCGTGCCGAGCGATGATGCGGTCGTGTTTGCCGCCGTGATCCCATTCCTGCCTGTCGCCCATCGCCGCCTACCCGAGCCCCGGCTGCCCGGTCTCCCGCTGACCGGTTCGATATTGGCAGCTGACGTACCCCTAGAATCGAATAGCCCTTCTCATCAAAGTGCAAATCTCGCCCTCAAATCAATATAAATACAATCGATCGGAACAACGCATCGATTGTATTTGCTGAACCGCGTCGGCCGCCCCCGATCGAATTCCAGCATCAGATCCCTGCAAGATGAATTCCGTCATCGAATATAATACTAAACGGACAAACCAGATATCACGCAGATGTGATCAGACGTAGTGCGTCACCCGCGCGCGGCGGCGGCAGGCCGGCCGGCGCTGGGGCCGCTGAGGGATTTGGAATCCGACCGACAGGGGTGCAGCGTTGATCACGGCCCCGGCCGGCAGGCCCTTCGCGCAGGAGAAGACATCGCTCTTCCGCGGGCCGCGCCCGAATTGCCTTTTCGATCGCGGGACCGCCCGGACAGCCTCGAGGCCGTCCGCTAGGCGGGATCTGAACGACGCGGGGACGGTCGGGTCGGCCCCGCGCGCGATCGCGCCGCTCCTGCCGGGCCGCGAACCATCGCGGCCGCGCGCGTCGCGGCGCTCCGGCGGCGACCGCGGAAGGCCGCCCTCACGCCTCCTGGCCGGCCGCCTCCTGCCGCTCGGGCTCCCGCTTGGCGGGGGGCTTGGCCAGGGCCTTGCCGACGGTCCGGCGCGCCCGGAAGATCGGCTTCGCCTCGTTCTCGCGCTTCTTCAGCAGGGCGCGGTACTCGTCCCGGCGCTCGTGGATCGAGGCGATGACGAGYCCCATCGGGACGCCGACATCCACCAGCACCGCCTCCGACAGTTGCAGCGAGGCCTCGATCGTCTCCGGGACCGCGTCGTCGACGCCGAGTTCGTAGAGCGATGAGGCGTGGCGGGCGTCGCGCGCGCGGGCGACGATGGTCAGGTCCGGGCGCTCGGCACGGGCGGCCGTCACCGCCGCCTCGACGGCGCGCGGGTTGTCCAGGGTGACCACCAGAGCCCGGGCCGTGGCGATGTCGCAGCGGCGCAGGATCTCGGTGTTGCCGCTGTCGCCGAAATAGACCGGCGCCCCGGAGCGCCGCTGCTCGGCGACCCGGGCCGCGTCGGAATCCAGGGCGATGTACGGAATCTTGTGCCGCTCCAGCATCTCGCCGACCTGGCGGCCGACCCGGCCGAAGCCCGCGACGATCACCCGGTTCTCCAACCGCTCCGGCAGCGGCTCGGCCTTGGTGGCCGCCTGGGCGTGGGCGGTGGCGCGCAGCTTGAGCCGCCGGCCGATCGCGGCCAGCGCCGGGATCATGATCATCGTGACGGTGGTCACCACCAGGGCGGCGGCCCCGACCTCCTCGGGCACCAGCCCGGTGGCCATGGCGCCGCCGATCAGCACGTAGGCGAATTCGCCGCCCGGCCCGAGCAGCAGCGCCGTCTCCAGGGCCACGGGCCGGGGGATCTTCAGGACGGGGGCCGCCATCATCACCACGGCGGCCTTGATCAGGACCAGGGCCAGGGACAGGCCGAGGATCGCGCCGGGGCTCGCCATGAGCTGGGCCGGATCGAGGTTCATGCCCACCGAGACGAAGAACACGCCGAGCAGCAGGCCCTTGAACGGGTCGATCGTCGCCTCGATCGCCCGCCGGTACTCGGTCTCGGCGAGGAGCAGGCCGGCCACGAAGGCGCCGAGCGTCATCGACAGGCCGCTCGCCGCCGCGGTCAGCGCCGTGCCGACGATGACCAGCAGGCAGGCGGCCATGAACAGCTCGGTGGAGCGCGTGCGCGCCACCAGCTGGAACAGCGGGCGCAGGGCGAGGCGGCCCGCGACCACGATCAGGACCAGCGCGATGGCGGCCTGGCCGAGCGCCATGGCCAGCGCCCAGCCCTTGTCGCCGCCGTCGTCGCGGCCGAGCACCGCGATGGCGAACAGGACCGGCGCCACCGCCAGATCCTGGAACAGCAGGACCGCGAAGCTGGTCCGGCCGGTGGGCGCGTTGAGCCGCTTCTGCTCGGCCAGCACCGGCAGCACCACGGCGGTGGACGACAGGGCGAGGCCGATGCCGACGATCGCCGCGCCGGTGAGCGGCACGCTGAGCCCGTACAGGATCGCCCCGAGGATCAGCGCGGAGCAGCCGACCTGCAGGGACCCGAGGCCGAAGACCAGCCGGCGCAGCACCCGCAGGCGCTCCCAGGACAGCTCGATCCCGATCATGAACATCAGGAAGATCACACCGAACTCGGCGAGGTGCGCGATCTCGGCCCGGTTGCCGATGGTGAAGAGGTGCACGTAGGGGTGGGCATCAGCCAGGCGGCCAAGACCGAACGGCCCCAGAAGGGCGCCGGCGCCGATGAAGCCGAGCACCGGCGAGATCCGCAGGCGATGGAACAGCGGCACGACGATGCCCGCCGTGACGAGGAACAGGATCGCTTCCTTGTAGGAGCCGGCGTGGACCTCTGGCATCGGCGGCGGATCGAACCTCGTCTCTCGGGGCTGTGGGGGGCGCCGATCACGGCTTCGCGATCATGGGTCGTCGCTGTGCTGCGGGCAACCGCTTTCAGGCCCGGAACGGGCCGGCGCAGGTGCGCTCCGACACAAGCCGGATACGTCGATCGGGTGAGACATTTACGTCACCCGGGCGATGCCGCGGGCGATCGCGCGGCGGATGTGTCCGGCGGGTGCGTGCAACCCGGCTCAAAATCGGCACAATGCGCCCATACACGCCCGAGTAAACCGGGGGTTAAGCTCGGCCCGGCCGGACCCGGGACTGGACCCGATGGATGCGACGAGGCCGATGATCTCCCTCAAATCGATATTCTCCGGCCCGACAGCGCTCCCCAGCCGCGATCTCGACCGCGAGAAGCGCGAGTGGAAGCTCGAATCGGACCGCTGGCGCCACCAGCGCCACGTCGAGAAGGGCTACCGGATCAAGTGGGGCTACGTGGCGATCGCGTACCTCGTCGAGTTCATGGTGATCGGCGCCTCGCTCTGGGGCGCGTGGCTGTTCGCGGGCGTCTACAGCGACGGCGACTGGCACGCCTTCTACTTCATGCTGCTGGCGCCGCTGGTCTACGCCGCCGTCGAGCTGTGCCGCGTGCCGCTCGGCATCCTGGCCCGCACGCAGCGCTCGCACTTCGTGCGCGGCCTCGCCGTGCTCGGCATCATCTTCGCGGCGGGCGTGACCACCAAGTCGGTGTCACAGCTCGGCGAGATGATGTTCCATCCCCGCCTGATGGAGGCGGCCCGGACCAAGACCGCCCTGAAGGACGCCCAGGCCGACCGCGCCACGATCGGCGACCGGATCAAGGCGGCGGACGAGCGCGTGGCCCAGTACACGTCCGAACTCGACCAGATCGAGAAGCGCTCCGCCGACAACGCCCAGCAGCTCGCCGGTCTGCCGGCCCAGCGCTGCGAGCGGGTGTTCGGCACCAACAGCAAGGGCCGGAAGTACCAGAACCTGAAATGCGTGGCCGACCCCCGCGTCGCCGCCCTGTCCCAGGGCGTCGCCAAGGCGTCGGCCGACCGCGCCGGGATGATCAAGGACCTGGAGGAGGCCCGCAAGGCGCGCGCCGCCCTCGATCCCGGCGCCGCCGACCGGCGCGTGGCCGATGCCGAGCAGGGCTACCGCAACGCGGTCAACCGCTCGCAGCTCCACTCCTTCACCGCCATGGTCTACGGCGTCGACCCGATCGACGTGACCGAGAGCCAGGTCCACGCCTTCCTGCGGATCTTCGTGTTCCTGCCCGCGGTCTGCGCGGCCTTCGCGTCGACGATCCTGGCGCTCTGCGCGGTCTCGACCCGCCGGACCTTCATGGACGAGGACGACCTCGGCGCCGCCGTGAACCCGGAGGCGGCCCCCTACATGCTCGACGCGATCGCCGACGCCCTGCGCTCGAACCCCGAGCCGATGCTGCCGCGGGCCGCCAACGCGTCGGGCGCGGTGATCCCGATGAACCGCCCGGCCCAGGGCCAGCAGGCGCTGCCGAACCAGACCCATCCGGGCTCGACCCTCCCTGCCGCTGGAGCCGGCGCATGAACTACGTCGCGAGCGGGACCCCCGAGAACATCGCCCTCGCCCAGCAGGTGAATTCCCGCCTGCGGGCGGATTCGAGCTACGTCGCCGCCCGGGCCTTCCTGTTCCGGGCTCTGGGCTTCGGCGCCTTCGCGTGCCTCGCCGGCATCGGCATCGGGGCGGCGGCCTATGGCTGGGCGACCTTGAACCGGTTCGACACCGCCGCCGAGAAGATCGCCGCCGCCATGCAGGCCGCGCTCTCGGACGTGACGCTGAAGACCAAGGGCGAGGTCACGCTGACCGACAACACCCTCAAGCTCGAGGGCCTGCCCAAGGTCGCCGCCGCCTCGCCGACCCCCACCAAGGCGCAGCTCGGCAGCGACGCGGCCCCGGCCTCGAAGGCGACGGTGAACACCACCTTCACGGTGTTCAAGCAGGTTCCTTACCTCGACGGGCAGATCGTGACCGGCTGGAACTTCAAGGACAGCGCCGATCAGCCCTACCAGCAATACTGCTACTTCTCCCGCCGCACAGCCGAGGCGAAGGGTCAGGTCGAGATCAAGATCGACCTCGCCATGGACGGCAAGACCCTGCCGCAGCCGCAGAAGTCGGACGTGAACCTCGAGATCCTGGCCCGGAACTGCGTCTGGCACGAGAAGGGCTGACGCTGGCTCCCCCTGAGGCTCCGCCGTCCCGTCCTTGCGAGCGAAGCGAAGCAATCCAGGGCGCCGCGACGCCTCCGGACGTCCCGCTGCTCTGGGTCACTTCGCTTCGCTCGTGATGACGGCGCGGACCATTCGGCGGGCGCATCAGCCGGAGCCGACTGGGTCGATCAGACAGGGACGGCGCTTGCGGGCCGCCCGCGCCCCGCGTTACCCGTCGGCCCGAGTCCACCTCTCCGAGACCATGATGCGCTTTTCCGGAACCGAGACCTACGTCGCGACCCCCGACCTCACCGCGGCGGTCAACGCCGCCGTGGTCCTGGAACGGCCGCTCCTCGTGAAAGGCGAGCCCGGCACCGGCAAGACCGTGCTGGCCGAGGAGATCGCCAAGGGGCTCGGCGCGCCGCTGATCGTCTGGAACATCAAGTCGACCACGAAGGCGCAGCAGGGGCTCTATGAATACGACGCGGTCTCGCGCCTGCGCGACTCGCAGCTCGGCGACAAGCGGGTCTCGGACATCTCCAACTACATCCGGCGCGGCAAGCTCTGGGAGGCCTTTACCGCGCCCGAGCGCCCGGTCCTGCTCATCGACGAGATCGACAAGGCCGACATCGAGTTCCCCAACGACCTGCTGACCGAACTCGACCGGATGGAGTTCCACGTCTACGAGACCGGCGAGACCGTGAAGGCCGTGCGCCGGCCGGTGGTGATCATCACGTCGAACAACGAGAAGGAGCTGCCGGACGCGTTCCTGCGCCGCTGCTTCTTCCACTACATCAAGTTCCCCGACGCCGAGACGCTGCAGCGCATCGTCGACGTCCACTATCCGGCCATCAAGCACCGCCTCGTCGAGGAGGCCCTGCGGACCTTCCTGGCGATGCGCGAGGTGCCGGGCCTCAAGAAGAAGCCCTCGACCTCGGAGCTGCTCGACTGGCTGAAGCTCCTCGTCTCCGAGGACATCGCCCCCGAGACCCTGCGCGAGCAGGACGGCCGCAAGCTGATCCCGCCGCTGCACGGGGCGCTCCTCAAGAACGAGCAGGATGTCAGCCTGTTCGAGAAGCTGGCCTTCATGATGCGCCGGGACCAGCGCGGCGGCTGAGCGACGGAAGCAAGACCCGAGGACTCCCGCGAGAGGAGCCCGGGGCAGGGATAGGGAGCGTGCGGCATGGGCGAGATCGCGGTCGTCGGCGGCGGATTGATGGGGCACGGCATCGCCCTGGTGCTGGCGCTCGGCGGGCACGGCGTGCGGATCACCGACACGCAACCGGAAACCCGCGCGCGGGTGCCCGCCCTCATGGACTCGGCCCTCGCGACCCTGCGGGAGGCCGGCGCCGCCCCCGAAGGCTGGGATTCCGACCGGCTGGCGCGCGCCGTCCGGGTCGAGGCGGAACTCGAGGCCGCGGTGGACGGCGCGGGCCTCGTGATCGATGCGATCACCGAGAACCCAGAGGCCAAGCGCGCGCTCTTCGCCGAGCTCGACCGGCTCTGCGCGGCCGACGCGATCCTCGCCAGCAACACCAGCTACCTCGACGTCTTCCCGCTGATCCCGGAGCGCCGGCAGGCGCGGGCGCTGATCCTGCACTGGTACACGCCGCCCTACATCGTCGACCTCGTCGACGTGGTGCCGGGACCCGGGACGGATCCGGCGGTGGTCGCCGCCATGGCCGAGTTCGTGCGCGGCCTGGGCCAGGTCCCGATCGTGCTGAAGCGCTTCATCCCGGGCTACGTCGCCAACCGCATCCAGCAGGCGATCAGCGCCGAGGTGTTCCGCCTCCTCGACGAGGGCGTCGCCGCGCCGAAGGACATCGACGACGCGATCATCCACGGGCTCTCCTTACGCATCCCGATCCTCGGCCACCTCGCCAAGGCGGATTTCACCGGCCTGGAGCTGACCCAGCGGGCGCTGGCCAACGGTAGCTACGCGCCGCCGCCCCCGCGGACCCGCTCAGAGACCCTCGACGCCCTCTGCGCCGAGGGCCGGACCGGGGTGATGGCCGGCAAGGGCTATTTCGACTGGGGCGGGCGGCCGCCGGAAGAGCTGTTCCGCGAGCGCGACCGCAAGCTCCTGGCGCTCAAGGCGGCGATGGCCGGGATCGGCCGGATGGAGGGATCATGATCGCAGCGGATCTGTCGGGACGGCGCGTCCTCGTCACCGGGGCCTCGTCGGGCATCGGGCTGGCGACGGTGGAGATCTTCGCCCGCAACGGCGCCATGGTGGCGCTGAACCACCTGCCCGACGATGCCCGCGGCCCCGACGAGGCCGCCCGGCTCGCCGGAGCCGGATTCTCGGTGATCGCGCTGCCCGGCGACGTGTCGCGGGCGGGCGAGGCCGAGGCGATGGTGGCGGCCGGGATCGACCGGCTCGGCGGCCTCGACGTGCTCGTCAACAATGCCGGGACGTCGGGCACGACCACACCGATCGCCTTCGAGGACCTCGACGCGATGACCGAGGACTTTTGGCAGACGATCCTGGCGACGAACCTCCTCGGGCCGTTCCGCTGCGCCCGGGCCGCGGCCGCGACCCTCAAGGCGAGCCGCGGCGCCATCGTCAACACCGCCTCGGTGGCCGGGCTCGGCCGGCGCGGCTCGTCGGTGGCTTACTCGGCCAGCAAGGCCGGGCTGATCAACCTGACCCGCAGCCTCGCCCGGGCGCTGGCGCCCGACGTGCGGGTCAACGCGGTGGCGCCGGGCCTCGTCGCCACGCCCTGGACCGAGCCCTGGTCGGAGGAGCGCAAGGCCTCGACCGTGGGGCGCACCATGCTCGGCCGCATGTCCCGGCCGGAGGACATCGCCGAGACGATCTTCTTCCTGGGCGCGGGCGCCGCCTACATCACCGGCGAGACCCTCACGGTCGACGGCGGGGCCATCTGAGCCCGGGGAGGACACACATGTCGAGCACCACCGTCATCACCTGCGCCCTCACGGGCTCCTTCGACACGCCGCGGAAGAACCCGGCGGTGCCGGTGAGCCCGAAGGCCATCGCGCAGTCGGCCCTCGAGGCCGCCGCCGCGGGGGCGGCCGTGGTCCACATCCACGTCCGCGATCCCGAGACCGCCGCCCCCAGCATGGAACTCGCCCATTACCGCGAGGTGGTGGAGCGGATCCGCGACCAGAACGACAGCGTGATCCTCAACCTGACCACGGGGGCAGGGGGCCGGTTCGTGCCCGGCGACCCCGACCCGGCCGTGGCCGGCCCGGGCACCACCTTCGTGGGACCGGAGGCCCGCACCCGGCACGTGGCGGCCCTCAAGCCCGAGATCTGCACCCTCGACGTCGCGACGATGAATTTCGGCGAGCACCTGTTCCTCAACACCCCCGCGCACCTGCGGGCGATGGCCGGTCACATCCGCGACGCGGGCGTGAAGCCCGAGATCGAGGTGTTCGACCTCGGCCAGATCGAGCTGGCCCGGCACCTGATCGCCGAGGGGCACCTGGCGCGGCCGCCGCTGTTCCAGATCTGCCTCGGCATCCCCTGGGGGGCGCCGGCGACGCCGGAGGCCCTGGTGGCGATGCGCGCCCGGCTGCCGGAGGACGCGGTCTGGTCGGCCTTCGGCATCGGCCGTGAGGAGTTCCCGATCCTCGCGGTGGCGGCCGGGATGGGCGGCAACGTCCGGGTCGGGCTGGAGGACAACCTGTACCTGTCCCGCGGCACGCTCGCGCCGAGCAACGCCGCCCTGGTGGAGAAGGCCGTGAGCCTGCTGGCCCACATCGACCGGGAGCCGGCCACGCCCGATCAGGCGCGGGCGATCTTCGGATTGGCGCCGCGGGGCGGTTGAGAGTCCGATTGCCGTCGCTCACCCGTCATCACGAGCGCAGCGACGTGACCCAGGGCAGCGGGACATCCGTGATCGTGGTGCCGGCTGGGTTGCTTCGCTCCGCTCGCAAAGACGGGGGTGGCACCTCGAGCGGGGCGGGGCGACCCTGACGGATCGCCGGCATCCTCACGCGCGCCCGTTCCGGCCGCGTCCCTCCGCGGATACGCTGCATCCGGACGACCGCGAGCCGCGATCAACGCCGCCGCGTTCACACAACAGGGAGAGAGACATGACGCTCCGCCACCGCGCCGCGCGGCTGCTCGGGAGTCTGTGCGCGCTCGGCGCCGGTGCCGCCTTCGCGGCCGACCTCGTGCCGGTGAAGATCGGCGTGCTGAACGACCGCTCCGGGGTCTACTTCGACTCCACCGGCGAGGGCTCGGTGGTGGCCGCCCGCATGGCGGTCGAGGACTTCAAGCCGGAGGAACATGGGCTGAAGGTCGAGGTCGTCTCCGCCGACCACCAGAACAAGCCGGATGTCGGGGCCTCGATCACCCGGCAATGGTACGACCGCGACGGCGTCGACGCGGTGTTCGACGTGCCGACCTCCTCGGTGGCGCTGGCCATCGCGCAGATCACCAAGGAGAAGAACAAGGCCTTCATCAACTCGGGCGGCGGCACCGCCGACCTCACCGGCTCGGCCTGCACGCCCAACACCGTGCACTGGACCTACGACACCGCGGCGCTCGCCAACGGCACCGGCAAGGCCATCCTCAAGCGCGGCGGCAAGAGCTGGTACTTCATCACCGCCGACTACGCCTTCGGCCTCGCCCTGGAGCGGGACACCAAGGCGGTCGTGGAGAAGAACGGCGGCACGGTCGTCGGGGGCGTGCGCACGCCGTTCCCGAACCCGGACTTCTCCTCGTTCCTGCTCCAGGCGCAAGGATCGGGCGCCCAGGTGATCGGGCTCGCCGATGCCGGGCTCGACGCCGCCAACGCCATCAAGCAGGCGCACGAATTCGGCGTCCGCCAGGGCGGCCAGACCCTCGCGGCCCTGCTCATCGCCATCACCGACATCCACTCGCTGGGCCTGGAGGTGGCGCAGGGGCTCGACTTCACGGCCTCGTTCTACTGGGACCTCAACGACGGCACCCGCGCCTTCGCGGAGCGCTTCGAGAAGCGCATGCCCGGCAAGAAGCCGACCTCCTATCAGGCCGGCGTCTACGCCAGCACGCTCCACTACCTGAAGGCGGTGGCGGCCCTGCACTCGGCCAAGGACGGCGCCGCCGTGGTCGCCAAGATGAAGGAACTGCCCACCGACGACCCGCTGTTCGGCAAGGGCACGATCCGGCCGGACGGGCGGAAGATCCACCCGATGTACCTGTTCGAGGCCAAGGCGCCGTCCGAGTCGAAGGGCGAGTGGGACCTCTACAAGGTGCTGGAGACGATCCCGGCCGAGCAGGCGTTCCGCCCGATGAGCGAAGGCGGCTGCCCGATGCTGGCCGGCATGTCGGCGAAGTAGGCGTCGGGTCGATCATTCCGGCATCGCCGTCTTTGCGAGCGGAGCGAAGCAATCCAGACGGCGCGACGCCGACCGTCGTCGCGCTGCCCTGGGTCACGTCGCTCCGCTCGTGATGACGGGGAGGGATACCGCGACCTGAGCGTCCGAACGGAAACCGTTCACGCCGCCCCGATCCGATCCAGCGCCGCCATGGCCTCCTCCGGCAGGCGAAGCTCCGCCGCCGCGAGGTTCTCGCGCAGGTGGCCGAGGGACGACGTCCCCGGGATCAGCAGGATGTTGGGCGACCGGCGCAGCAGCCACGCGAGCGCCGCCTGCATCGGCGTCGCGCCGAGCCCCGCCGCCACCTCGGACAGGGTCTCCGCCTGGAGCGGGCTGAACCCGCCCAGCGGGAAGAACGGCACGTAGGCGATGCCCGACGCGGCGAGGTCGTCGATGAAGGCGTCGTCGCCCCGGTGGGCGAGGTTGTACTGGTTCTGGACGCAGACGATGTCGGTGATCCGGCGCCCGTCCGCGACCTGACGCCGCGTGGCGTTGCTCAGGCCGATCCGGCGGATCAGCCCCTGGCGCTGGAGATCCGCCAACACCGTGAGCGGCGCCTCGATCGACCCCTCTGCTGGGCCGTGGATGTCGAACATCAGGCGCAGGTTGACCACGTCGAGGACGTCGACGCCGAGGTTGCGCAGGTTGTCGTGGACCGCCTGGGTGAGGTCCGCGGCCGAGAAGGCCGGGTTCCACGACGCGTCGGCCCCGCGCTTGGCGCCGACCTTGGTGACGATCACGAGATCCTCCGGATAGGGGTGCAGCGCCTCCCGGATGATCCGGTTGGTGACGTGCGGCCCGTAGAAGTCGCTGGTGTCGATGTGGTCGACGCCCGCGGCAACCGCCGCGCGCAGCACCGCGACCGCGGCGGCGCGGTCCCTGGGCGGCCCGAACACGCCGGGTCCGGCGAGCTGCATGGCCCCGTAGCCGAGCCGCTTCACGGTCCGGTCACCGAGCTGGAACGTGCCGGCCTGGGTGATATCGGTGGTGGTGGCGGACATGGCAAATCTCCTGTTGGCGGCCCGGATGTAGACCGCACCGGTTAGGCCGATAAGTCGTGACAATCGGCACGGGCCGTGCGGATTCTCGAACGATGACCCAGGATCTCTCGGACCTCGCCGCCTTCGTGACCGTGGCGCGGGCCGGCGGCTTTCGCGAGGCCGCCCGCGCGGGCGGTGCGAGCGCGTCGAGCCTCAGCGAGGCCGTGCGCCGGCTGGAGGCGAGCCTGGGTGTGCGCCTCCTGAACCGCACCACCCGCAGCGTCGCGCCGACCGAGGCCGGCGCTCGCCTGCTGGAGCGGCTCGGGCCGGCGCTCGCCGAGGTGGAGTCCGCCCTCGACGTGGTGAACGGGTTCCGCGACCGGCCGGCCGGGACGCTGCGGCTCAACGTGCCGCTGAGCGCGGCCCGGCTGGTGCTGCCGGCGCTCGTGCCGCCCTTCCTGGCGGCCTATCCGGAGATCCGCCTGGAGGTGGTGGTCGAGGACGGGTTCGTGGACGTGCTAGCGGCGGGCTGCGACGCCGGCATCCGCTACGACGAGCGGCTGGAACTCGACATGATCGCCGTGCCGATCGGCCCCCGGCGGCAGCGCTTCGCCACCGCGGCGTCGCCGGCCTATCTCGACCGGCGCGGCCGGCCGGACCACCCGCGGGACCTCCTGGACCATGCCTGCCTGCTCGGCCGGTTCCCGAGCGGCGCCCTGACGGCGCCCTGGGAGTTCGAGCGCGACGGCGACATCGTCCGGGTGGATCCGTCCGGGCCGCTGATCGTGCGGGTCGGCGCCAGCGACCTCGCGGTCGCGGCCGCGGTCGCGGGAACCGGGATCATCCACGTGTTCGAGGACTGGCTTCGGCCGCTTCTCGACAGCGGCGCCCTGGAGCCGGTTCTGGAGCCCTGGTGGCAGGCCTTCTCCGGGCCGTTCCTCTACTATCCGGGCCGGCGGCTCCTGCCGGCGCCGCTGCGCGCCTTCGTGGACTTCGTCAGTGCTCGGCCGGCGGTGCCGGGTCCGGCAGCTCGAACACCGTGAGCTGCCCGCCCGGCGCGGTGTACTGCGACAGGGCCGCGTAGCCRCCGACCGCCCCCGAACCGTCGGCCGGGTCGGTGAGCCCGGCCGCCAGGCCGATCCCGGCCCAGCCGCCGACCCCGGAGAGCACCGCCACGTACTGCTTCCCGGCGTGCAGGTAGGTGGTGACGGTGCCGACGATGCCGGACGGCGTCTTGAACCGGTAGAGCTCGTGCCCGTCCCGGGCATCCACCGCCTTCAGGGCGCCCTCCAGCGTGCCGTAGAAGACCACGTTGCCCGCCGTGGCGAGCGCCCCCGACCAGACCGAGAACGGCTCCGGGATCGTCCAGGCGATCCGGCCCTTCGCGCCGTCCCAGGCGATGAACGCCCCGGTCCGGTCGGTGCCCTCCGGCGGGTGCAGGGTGAGCGTCGCGCCGACATAGGGCTGGCCGGGCGTGTAGGTGACCCGGAACGCCTCGTAATCCATGCACATGTGGTTGGTCGGCACGTAGAACAGCCGGGTCAGCGGCGAGTAGGCCGCGGGCTGCTGGTTCTTGGCGCCCAGCGCCCCGGGACAGATGTTTTTCGTGGTCTCGTCCTCGTCGGCCTCGCCCGGCGCGTAGCGCCTGTCGACCACCGGCCGGCCGTAGCCCGGCGCGGCCGGATCCATCTCGACCCGGCTGGCCCAGTTGACCGTGGGGTCGAACTTCTCCGCCACCAGCAAGGCGCCGGTGGCCCGGTCCAGGGTGTAGCCGAAGCCGTTGCGGTCGAAATGGGTCAGCACCTTCCGCGCGCGGCCGTCGATCACCTGCTCGGTGAGGATCATCTCGTTGACGCCGTCATAGTCCCACTGGTCGTGTGGGGTCATCTGGTAGACCCAGCGGGCGATGCCGGTATCGGCGTCGCGGGCGATGATCGCCTGTGCCCACCGGTTGTCGCCCGGGCGCTGGTTCGGGTTCCAGGTCGCGGGATTGCCGGTGCCGTAATAGACGAGGTTCAGGTCCGGGTCATACGAGAACCAGCCCCAGCTGCAGGCACCGCCGGTCCGCCACTGGTCGCCCTCCCAGCTCTTGAGCGAGGAATCCGTGCCGATCGGGCGCCCGAACTCGGTCGTCGCCTCCGGATCGACCAGCATGTCGGCGTCCGGCCCGGTGGCGTAGGCGCGCCAGAGGCGTTTCCCGCTGGCCTGATCGTAGGCGGTGACGTGGCAGCGCGCCCCGTACTCGCCCCCCGCCAGCCCGACGATGAGCTTGCCGTGGACCGGCAGGACCGTGGCGGTGTTGGTCTCGCCCCGGCCCGGATCGCCGTTCTTCACCGACCACAGCACCCGCCCGGTCTCCGGATCGAGGGCCACCACGGTGGTGTCGGCCTGCTGCAGGAACAGCCGGCCGTCCGCATAGGCCAGCCCGCGGGAGACCGTGTCGCAGCACATCACGGCGATGACGCCCGCGTCCTGCCGCGGGGCGTAGCGCCACAGGATCTTCCCGCCCTGGTCGAGGTCGAGGGCGTAGACCACGTTGGGGAAGGGCGTGTGCACGACCATCACGTGCCCGACCACGATCGGCGCGCCCTCGTGGCCGCGCAGCACGCCGGTCGAGAAGGTCCAGGCGACCTTCAGGCGGCCGACATTGCCGGCATCGATCTGCGTCAGGTTCGAATAGCGGGTGTTGGCGTAGTCCAGGGTCTGGAGGACCGGCGACGGGCCGGCCGCGGCCGCGCCGGCGAGGCCGGCGAGCGGCAGGGCCGCGAGGATCGAAGCGCGCATCCTGAACATCCTCTCGCCGCGCGGTCGGCGGTGCGCCGGGGCCGGCGGAGCCGCCTACATCCGCTGCCGGACGATGGTCTCGGCCTGGGGGTCCGGCTCGTGGCCGGCCTCGCGGAGCATCGGCACCACCTCGGCCGCCTCGCGGGCGACGAGGTAGCTGAGATCGAGGCCCTCGCGGATGAATCCGTGGCCGCGCATGTGCTCGAACAGGGCGAGCAGCGGCGACCAGAACTCCGCCACCGAGACCAGCACCACCGGCTTCCGGTGCCGCCCGAGCTGCGCCCAGGTCAGCTGCTCGACCAGCTCCTCGAGGGTGCCGATGCCCCCCGGCAGGGTCACGAACGCGTCCGAGCGCTCGAACATCAGGCGCTTGCGGGTGTGCATGTCGGACACCACCACGGTCTCCTGGATGTCCGCCAGCATGTGCTCGCGCGCCTGGAGGAAGTCCGGGATGATGCCGGTGACGTGGCCGCCGGCGGCGAGCGCCGCCCGCGCCACCGTGCCCATCAGGCCGACATCGCCGCCGCCGTAGACGAGGCCCATCCCGGCCTGCGCGACCGCGGTCCCGAGGATCTCGGCGGCCTCGCGGAAGGCCGGATCACGGCCGAAGCCGGAGCCGCAATAGACACAGACTGTCCTCACCGGGGCCATCCGGCACCCTCCTCGCGCGTCCGTTGCGAGCCGTCCGGACAGAGCCCCGCGCCCGGCACTCCACGTGCCAAAGTGCTGAATTCGCGCGGGATTCACCCGCCTGGGCGGCAGGACGGCTTGGTGTGGGCACCATGTACGGTATTATGGGCGGCGCCGTCGACGGTTTTCGCGTGGGCGGGGATCCGCCCGACGGGCGGCGGCAGGATCAGGGGAGGCCTTCGTGGCGATGTCGGGACAGGTGCGGCGCAGTCTCGCCCTGGCGCTCGCCGGCCTTCTCGGCGGACTGGGACTCGTGCTGGCGCTGTTCGGCGGCGAGTCCCTGCGGCGGCTGACCGGCCGGCCCGGTGCGGAGACGCCCGCGGCCACCGCACCGCGCGGCGACCTGCGCAGCCTCGCCGATCCCGGCACCCTCGCCGGCCGCGCCGACCCGTCCATCGACTTCCGCGACGACAAGCCGGGCCGGTCGGGATCCGGGCCGGTGCCGGGGGCGGGCGACACGGCCACGCGCGGGCAACCTTCTCGCGACGGCGCGCCCGCGGCGCCGCAGGGCGGGACGGGCATGAGCCCGCAGGCGCCCCGGGCGGACGCGACCGAAGCGCCGCGCTTCGACATCGTCCGCGTCGAGCCGAACGGCGACACCGTGGTGGCCGGCCGCGGGGCGCCGGGTTCCACGATCGAGATGCTGGTCGGCGGCAAGGCCGTGGCCCGGGCGACCGCCGACGCGGACGGGCAGTTCGCCATCGTCCCGCCGGCCCTGCCGGCGGGAGCGAGCGAGATCCGCCTGCGCATGACCGGCAAGGACGGGCGCGCGGCGGAGTCGCAGCAGAGCGTCGCGGTGGACGTCGCCCCCGGCCGGGACCGCCAGCCCCTCGTGGCCCTGACCGCCCCGGATGCCGCCACCGTGGTGCTGTCGCAGCCCGGGGCGCCGGAAACGACGGCGGGCGCCAGGGTCGCCGATGCGGCACCGGCGGCCCAATCGCCGGGACACGGCAACACCCGCGCGGTCGCCGCGCCCCGAGGCGGGACGCCGACCCGGATCGTCAGCGTGGACGTGCAGGGGAGCGGCCGCCTGTTCGTGACGGCGACCGGCGCTCCGGGGGCGAAGATCCAGCTCTACCTCAACGACACGCTGATCGCCCCGGGCCAGATCGGGCCGGACGGACGGGCGAGCTTCACGATCGGACGCGGGATCAGGCCCGGCCAGTACCAGGTGCGGATCGATCAGGTCGATCCGTCCACCGGGAAGGTCGCCGGCCGCGCCGAGGTGCCCCTCTCGGTGCCCGAGCCGGCGCAGGTCGCCGCCGGGGAGGCCGCCGCGCCGGCATCGGCACCGCCCGCCGCGAACGGCATGCGGGACGGGGCGCACCGGAGCGGGGCCGACGCCCCGGCCCGGGACGGGACCGCCGCGGGATCGCCCCCGGCCTCCGACCCGAGCCATCTGGCGGCGGAGACGGCGGGTCCCGTCCGGGCCGGGGCGGTGTTCGTGCCCGAGATCAGCACGGCCCGGATCACCCGCGGCGACAACCTCTGGCGGATCAGCCAGCGCACCTATGGCCGCGGCGAGCGCTACACGGTGATCTACGACGCCAACCAGAACCAGATCCGCGATCCGGACCTGATCTATCCGGGCCAGATCTTCGTGCTGCCGGTCGACAAGCGCGGCTGAGCGCCGTCACTCCACGACCTGATCGTCCCCCGCGAAGGCGAGGCGGCGCAGGGTCCGCAGCGCCCGGTCGAGGTCGTCCCGCGACGGGGCCGCCAGGGCGAGGCGCACGGCGTTCGGCGCGTGGCCGGGATGGACCGCGAAGGCCGAGGCCGGGAGGAGGGCGATGCCCTGGCGCAGGGCCGCGGCCGCGTAGGCCTCGGCCCGCCAGGTCTCGGGCAGTTCCAGCCAGAGGTGGTAGGCGTGGAGATCGCCGACCACCCGCAGATCGGCCAAGGCTGCCCGGGCGAGGGCCTGCCGGTCCGTGGCGTCCCGGCGCTTGGCCCCGGCCAGCGCCGCGGCCGAGCCCCCCGCCATCCAGTGCATGCCGGCCGCGAGGGACAGGCCGAGCACCGTCCAGGCCCCCTGGCGGACGGAGGCCGCGAGCCGGTCGGTGAAGGTAGGGGGCGCGGCGATCAGGCCGACCGTCAGCGCCGGCATCACCCGCTTCGACAGGCTGTCCACGAAGATCACCCGGTCGGGCACGAGGCCGGCGAGCGGCGGCGCCTCGACGAGGAAGCTGTAGACCGCGTCCTCGATGGCGGTCAGCCCGGTCCGGTCCAGGACCTCCGCCAGGGCGGCCCGCCGCGCCGGCCCCATCGTGGCGCCGAGGGGGTTGTGCAGGGTCGGCTGGAGATAGACGCCGCTCAGCGGCGTCGCCCGGTGGGCCTGGAGGAGCGCGTCGGGAGAGACCCCTTCGGCGTCCATCGCCAGCGGGATCAGCGTGATCCCGAGCCGTGCCGCGATGCCCTTCACACCCGGGTAGGTCAGGGGCTCGCAGCCGATCCGCTCGCCGGGCGCCGCCAGGGCCGCCAGGGCCGCGGCCAGCGCCTGCCGGCCGTTGCCGGTGAATAGGATGTCGGCCGGGTCGGGGGCATAGCCGTCGCGGGCCAGGAACGCGGCCGCGACGGCCTGCGCCCCGGGCGTCCCGGCGGGCCCGTACTGGCTGAAGCCGATCTGGCCGTCCCCGCGCGCCAGGGCCGCCAGGGTCTCGGCCAGGACGGCCTCCTGCTCCGGCAGCCGCGAATGGGTCCGCTGCAGGTCGAGGGCCGCGGCGGGCGGCTCCGGGCGGAGCAGGCCGGCCTGCCCCGGATCGCTGCGGACATAGGTGCCCCGCCCGACCTCGCCGGTCACCAGCCCCCGGCGGGCCAGTTCGGCGTAGACGCGGCTCGCCGTCGAGACCGCGATGCCCCGCGCGTAGGCGAAGTCGCGCTGCGGCGGCAGCCGCGCGCCGGGGCGCAGCCGGCCCGCCGCGATGTCGGCCGCGATCGCGTCGGCGACGGAGCGGTAATCCGCGGCGCGCATCATTGCTCCGAGTTCAATGTTTCGATTGATCCGAGATGTGTATCGGATCAATGCTCCGCCAGCAATCCCGGCCGGACTGCATCCCCGCCACCGGATCGTCTGCGATGCCCGCCGTCACACTGTCTTCGTCCTCCGTCCCCCGTCGCCCGGCCGTGCTCCGGCCATCCCTGGTCCGGCCATCCCTGGTCCGGACTTGGCTGCAGCGGATCCGTACCCGGCGCGCCCTCGCGGCGCTCCATCCCGACCAGGCCCGGGATGCCGGCCTGGAGCCGTGGGACCTGCGCGCCGAGATCGCGAAGCCGTTCTGGCGGGCCTGAGATGGTGCTCTGCACGCAGCGCGGGTGATCCCGGGCGATCCCGGGCCTATATGCGGGGCTCACCACACCTCCCGACAGAACCCGCATGACCGACAAGACCGTGCCTCAGGCCGGGCCGCTTCCCCCGGCCGAGCGCCCCGGCCTGATCGCCACCTACCGCCGGCTCTGGCCGCATCTCTGGCCTCATGGCCGGCCCGACCTGCAGCGCCGGGTCTTCCTGGCCTTCGGCCTGCTGCTGGCGGCCAAGCTGGTGACCATGGTGACGCCGTTCACCTTCAAATGGATCACCGACGCGCTGGTGGCGGCGGTCGGCGGGACGGACGCGCCGGTGCCCACGGGGCTGCTCGCGGCGCCGATGCTGCTGATCGCCCTCTACGGCGTCTCGCGGATCGCCATGGCGGCGCTGACCCAGATGCGCGACGGGCTGTTCGCCAAGGTGGCAATGCACGCGGTCCGGCGGCTGGCGCTCCAGACCTTCGAGCACATGCACCGGCTGTCCCTGCGCTTCCACCTGGAGCGCAAGACCGGCGGCCTGACCCGCGTGCTGGAGCGCGGCCGCGCCGGCATCGAGGAATTGTCGCGCCTGATGGTGCTGACGCTCGTGCCGACCATCGTCGAGTTCGTGCTGGTGCTCGGCGTGCTGGCCTACGAGTTCAGCTGGACCTACGCGGCGACCGCGTTCCTGACGGTCGCGGCCTACCTGGCCTTCACCTACAAGGCGACCGAGTGGCGGATCGCCATCCGCCGCCGGATGAACGCGTCCGACACGGACGCCAACACCAAGGCGGTCGATTCGCTGCTAAACTACGAGACGGTGAAGTATTTCGGCGCGGAGGCCCGCGAGGCGTCCCGCTACGATGTCTCGATGGCCAAGTACGAGAAGGCCTCGACGCAGACCTACGTCTCGCTGGCGGTGCTCAATGCCGGGCAGGCGGCGATCTTCACGTTGGGCATGACCGTGGTGATGTGGCTCGCGGCGCGCGACATCCTGGCCGGGCGCACGACGATCGGCGGCTTCGTGCTCGCCAACACCATGCTGGTGCAGCTCGCGATGCCGCTCAACTTCATGGGGATGATCTACCGGGAGATCAAACAGGCGCTGATCGACATCGACGACATGTTCCGCATCCTTGGGCAGAATCCCGAGATCGCCGACCGGCCGGGCGCCGCGCCCCTCGCGGTGGCGGGCGGCACGGTGCGGTTCGAGGACGTGCGCTTCGCCTATAATCCCGAGCGGCCGATCCTGCGCGGCGTCTCCTTCGAGATCCCGGCGGGCCAGACGGTCGCGGTGGTCGGGCCGTCAGGGGCGGGCAAGTCCACCCTCTCGCGCCTGCTGTTCCGGTTCTACGAACCGTCGGCCGGTCGGATCAGCGTCGACGGGCAGGATATCGCCGCGGTGACGCAGGCGTCGCTCCGGGCGGCGATCGGCATGGTCCCGCAGGACACGGTGCTGTTCAACGACACGATCGGCTACAACATCCGCTACGGCCGCGCCGACGCCACCGACGCGGAGCTGCGCGAGGCGGCCCGGCTCGCCCAGATCGACCGCTTCGTCTCGAGCCTTCCGGAGGGCTACGACACGCCGGTGGGCGAACGCGGCCTGAAGCTCTCGGGCGGCGAGAAGCAGCGGGTCGCCATCGCCCGCACGATCCTCAAGGCACCACCGATCCTGGTGCTCGACGAGGCGACCTCGGCGCTCGATTCCTTCACCGAGGCCGAGATCCAGGCGGCTTTGGACCGGGTCAGCCGCGGCCGCACCACCCTGGTGATCGCCCATCGCCTGTCGACGGTGGTCAACGCCGACGCGATCCTGGTCCTCGACCACGGCCGCATCGTCGAGCGGGGCACCCATGCGGAGCTGCTGGAGGCCGGCGGCGTCTACGCGGCGCTCTGGGACCGCCAGCGGGAGGCCGATGCCGCCCTGGAGGTGCTCCAGCGGGCCGATGCGCCGGTGGTGCCGGTGCGCGCGGGACGCGGCGCCGTGCCGGAGACGGAACCCGCGGAATAGGGGACGCCCAGCCGCGCTGCGGCGCTCAGCGCGGCCGTCCCCGCACCCTGACCCCGAGCAATTCCTCGAACGGAAGCACCATCGCGCCCTTGTCCCTGTCGGCGTGGCCCTGACGCAGGGCGGTCTGGTAGGTGGCGGTGGCCGCCGCCGTCACCGGCATGGGGAAGCCGTTCTCCGCCGCGATCGCCGCTGCGGCGACGAGGTCCTTGTAGGCCGCCCCCATCGGGTAGCCCTCGTTGAAGCGCCCCTGCAGGATGCGCGGCACGAAGTACTGCGCCGCGTAGCTGCGGCTCGTGCCCGTGGTGACCACCTCGGCGACCTGATCCGGGTCGAGCCCCATGGCCACCGCCATGGGCAGCACCTCGGCGAGCGCCGCGATGTTGATGTCGTAGAGCAGGTTGTTGATCGTCTTGGTGAGCTGGCCGGACCCGGCTGGCCCCATATGGAGGATGGTGGTGCCGATCCGCTCCAGCAGCGGACGCACCCGCGCCACCGCCCCGGCCTCGCCGCCGCACATCACGGTGAGCGTCCCGGCCTCGGCGCCGGCCGGCGCGCCGGAGACCGGCGCGTCGACGAAGGACCGCCCGGTCGCCGCCACGGCGCGGCCGATCGCCAGGGCCTTGGCGTGCGCGATGGTGCTGAGATCGATCACGACCGCCCCCGGGGCGAGGCGCTCGGCCAGGGCGTCGGTGCCGAACAGCGCCGCCTCGACCGCGTCGCCGTTCGGCAGGCACAGGACCAGCACGTCGGCACCGCCGGCCCGGCCGGGATCGGTGGTGGCGACGAGGCCCGGCGCGTCGAGGCCGGCGAGGCGCCCCGGATCGGAATCGATCGCGACGAGCGTCTCGGCGTCGGAATCCCGCTTGGCCGCGAGGTTGCGGGCGATGGGATGCCCCATCGCGCCGAGGCCGAGGAGGGCGATGCGCGCAGCCATGCGGTTGTCCCTGTTCCGAGTGTCCGGCCGCYCGCCCGTCCGGGCGGGGGAGGCGCCGCGCCAGCATGTCGCCAGACGGGGCCGTCTTCCAGCCCCGGCCCCCGGCATTCGTGGGATGCGCGTCGTCCCGGGGCGCCGCGGGCGGAATCCGGGATCTGGGCGCGCCACCAGGCCGGGACCCGGCTCGGACGGCGGCTCCCGGACCGCGCCCGATCGTGCGGCAACGACCGGGACCGCGGGCGTTTCCGATCGGGTAAGGCGCCATGCGCCCGCTCTCCCGTGCGGCCTAACGGATTCCCACATCTGCCGCGGCAACGCGGCTCGAGGACGAGGCGCGGGTCCCCTCTCCCCTGCGGGAGAGGGACAGGGTGAGGGATGTGCGGCCTCCGCAGAAAGCGCGACGGACCCGCCCGTCGACCGCGTGCTCGATCCTGACGCGTCGTGCCCCTCACCCCAACCCTCTCCCACACGGGAGAGGGGGCGCGTCGCGCTCGGCCGCCAGCGCCCGTGTCCGACCCGGATGCGTGACCAGCGCAGCCCGCACGGGCGAGGGGACCCGCGCCTGACCCGCACGCGTCGCGGCGTCCCACGGCGCGTTGATCTTGACAATGTTCCTATTTTGTGCCCATAAGCCGCCACCTGTCCACGGCGCCTCGGGAGCGATCCCGGGGCGTCCTTCGGGGGTCCGTGCGGTGGCTGACCGGGCGGATCCGGGGACGGGGCGGCGCCCGCGTCGGTGGCTCTCAGCCGCCATCGCCCCGGGCGGCGCGACCGGTGCGGGGCGTGTCTCGGAGGCGGGCGTGAGACCGGGCGGCAGTCAGCCCGGCGGGGTGGAGGAAATGC
>NZ_JBFUGA010000066.1:0-32577 GCF_056403155.1 Methylobacterium sp. P3_A11 | reverse complement strand
CGCGTGGTGGGGCCTGAGTGCCGCCGCCCGCGGCCGCGCGCTCTGGGCCGTGGCCGCCCTGGTCCGGCAACACGCCGGCGCGCTCGCCGAGCTGGAGACCCTCTCGGCCGGCAAGCCGATCCGCGACACGCGCGGCGAGGTCGCCAAGGTCGCCGAGATGTTCGAGTACTATGCCGGCTGGTGCGACAAGCTCCACGGCGACGTCATCCCGGTCCCGACCGCGCACTTGAACTACACCCGACACGAGCCCTTCGGCACCGTGGTGCAGATCACCCCCTGGAACGCACCGATCTTCACGGCGGGCTGGCAGATCGCGCCGGCCATCTGCGCCGGCAACGCCGTGGTGCTGAAGCCCTCCGAACTGACGCCGCTGACCTCGCTGGCGCTGGGCCTGCTCTGCGACCGGGCCGAGGGGATGCCGCGCGGCCTCGTCTCGGTGCTGGCCGGCGCCGGCCCGACCACGGGCGCGGCCGCGGTGGCCCATCCCGACACCCGGCTGGTCGTTTTCGTCGGCTCGGCCGAGGCCGGCGCGCGGATCGCCGCCGCGGCGGCCCGCAACATCGTGCCGAGCGTGCTCGAACTCGGCGGCAAGTCGGCCAACATCGTGTTCGCCGACGCCGATCTCGAACGAGCGCTGCTCGGCGCGCAGGCCGCGATCTTCGGGGGCGCCGGCCAGAGCTGCGTGGCGGGCTCCCGGCTCCTCGTGCACCGCTCGATCCACGCCTCCTTCGTCGAGCGCCTGTCCCACGCGGCGGCCCGCATCCCGGTCGGGGCGCCGACCGATCCGGCGACGCAGATCGGCCCGATCAACAACCGGCGCCAGCGGGACAAGATCGCCGCCATGGTCGAGGCCGCCGCTGGGGCAGGCGCCACCATCGCGACCGGCGGAGCCTGCCCCGCTGACCTGCGCGACACGGGCGGCTTCTATTTCGGCCCGACCATCGTGGACGGCGTCGCGCCGGACGCGGCGATCGCCCGGGAAGAGGTGTTCGGCCCTGTCCTCACGGTCCTGCCGTTCGACGGCGAGGACGAGGCGGTCGCGCTGGCCAACGGCACGCCCTACGGCCTCGCGGGCGCGGTCTGGACCGGCGACGGCGGGCGCGGCCACCGGGTCGCGGCGGCCCTGCGGGCCGGGACCGTCTGGGTCAACGGCTACAAGACCATCAACGTGGCCTCGCCCTTCGGCGGTTTCGGCCGCTCGGGCTTCGGCCGCTCCTCAGGCCGCGAGGCGCTGATGGCCTACACGCAGACCAAGAGCGTCTGGGTCGAGACCGCCGCCGCGCCGGCGGTGACCTTCGGGTACGTGGGCTAGAGCCGTGCCCGACCGCGGAACGACAGACTGACGGGCGAGCGATGCGGGCTCGGACTGCGCGACGGACCCCCTCTCCCGTGCGGGAGAGGGGTGGGGTGAGGGCGGAGAGGCATCAGGATCGGGCACGCTCCCGATGAGCCTCGCTCGGACGCCGCACATCCTCACCCTGTCCCTCTCCCGCACGGGAGAGGGGACCCGCGCCCCATCCGGCCCGGGCACGGTCGACGAATTCGCCGCGACGCCGCCGGGCACGCCCCTCGGCATCGTCCCGCGCACAGACCAACGACGAGACCGGCGATCAAGTCCGGCAGGCGGAGCAACAGTTAGCCCCGAGGGGGCAGGAGGATGACGATGGCGGGCGAACTGTTTGCGACAACCCCGCGGCCGGACGCGCCGCCCGTCTCCGGCGGCGGGAAGCTGACGCTGTTCCTGCTCGCCCTCGTCATCGTCGTCATCGCGGAGGCGATCGGCAACGTCAGCATCCCGGTGGGGGCCGGCAAGATCGTGCTGCTGCCGCTGCTCTGGGCCCTGCTGCTCGGCGGAGCCCTGGGGCTGATGAGCCCGCGTCTCCCGGCCCCCCTGCGGCTGACGGTGGGGCTCCAGAACGCCGCCGGGGCCTATCTCCAGCCGGCGCTGCTGATCTTCATCGCCAAGCTCGGCCTGCTCGTCGGCGGGTCGCTGCCGAAGATCCTGGCCTCGGGCTGGGCCCTGGTCTTCCAGGAATTCGGGCATTTCTTCGGGACGATGGTGTTCGGCCTGCCGGTCGCGCTCCTGCTCGGCATCAAGCGCGAGGCGATCGGCGCGACTTTCTCGGTCGGCCGGGAGCCGAGCCTCGCCATCATCGGCGAGCGCTACGGCATGGATTCGCCGGAAGGGCGCGGCGTGCTGGCCGAGTACCTGACCGGCACGGTCTTCGGCGCGGTGTTCATCGCCCTGCTGGCCGGCCTGATCGCCAGCCTGGGCGTCTTCAACCCGCTGGCCCTGGCGATGGGAGCCGGAGTCGGGTCCGGCAGCATGATGGCGGCCGCCTCGGGGGCGATCGCCGCCCAGCAGACCCCCGAGGTCGCCAAGGACGTCGCCACCTTCGCGGCGGCCAGCAACCTCGTGACCACGACGATCGGCACGTACTTCACCCTGTTCCTGTCGCTGCCCTTCACGATCTGGGCCTACGGCAAGCTGGAGCCGATCCTCGGCCGCAACCGTCCGGACGCCGCCCGTCCGGCGGCGGCCGACCCGCAGGTGGCCGCGCCGACTCATCAGGAGGTGCCGATCGGCTTCGCCGAGACCGTGTTCGCGTGGGTGCTGATCGGCGCCTACGGCCTGATCGGCAACTGGCTGACCTACGGCGTCGTCCCGGACGCGAACGTCGTGGGCGGCATGGCGATCATCATCGGCACCGTGCTGGCCGGCTGGGGCCTCTACCTGCTCCTCGGCCGCCGCCTGCCCGCCGTCCTGTGGGTCTCGATCCTCGGCATGGCCCTGACCTATCCCGGCACGCCCTACGCGGCCGAGATCGCCGCCCTGACCGGCAAGATCAACTTCCTGGCGCTGGCCACGCCGATCCTGACCTTCGCGGGCCTCTCGGTCGCCAAGGACGTGCCCGCCTTCCGGCGCCTCGGCTGGCGGATCGTGGTGGTCTCGTTCATGGCCAATGCCGGGACATTCCTGGGCGCGGCCCTGATCGCGCAGTTCTTCATGCACCCCGCGCTGGGGTGAACCGCTGCGCCGTCCGGCGTAGGGTCGGGCGGGGGATCGAGGCGCTCCGGCGGCCTCTGGCATGAGTGAGAGATCGCATGGGTATCGAGGCGGAGACCGTGGAACGCATGGTCGCTTGGCGGCGCGACCTGCACACCCATCCCGAGCTGGCCTTCCAGGAAGTCCGCACGGCGGAACTCGTCGCCCGGGAACTGGCCGCCTGCGGCCTGTCGGTGAAGACCGGGCTCGGGCGCACCGGCGTGGTCGGGACGCTGAGCCGGGGCGACGGCCCGACCATCGGCCTGCGGGCCGACATGGACGCCCTGCCGATCCAGGAGGCGACGGGCGTTGCCTACGCCTCCCGCACGCCCGGCGTGATGCATGCCTGCGGCCATGACGGCCACGTGGCGATGCTGCTCGGCGCGGCCCGGCATCTCGCCACCCGCACCGACCTGACCGGGACGGTGCATTTCATCTTCCAGCCCGCGGAGGAATGCGAGGGCGGCGGGTGCGCGATGGTCGAGGATGGCCTGTTCCGGCTGTTTCCATGCGACTCCGTCTACGGGCTGCACAATTGGCCGGGCCTGGCCCTCGGCACCTTCGCGACCCGGGTGGGCGCCATCATGGCCTCCCTCGACACGTTCGAGATCGCGGTTACCGGGTTCGGCACCCATGCGGCCATGCCGGAGCGCGGCATCGACACGCTGGTGATTGCCTCCGAGATCGTCCTCGCCCTCCAGACCATCGTCAGCCGCCGCATCGCCCCGACGGAGCCGGCGGTGCTCAGCGTCACGCAGATCCATGGCGGCGACGCCTTCAACGTTATCCCCGACCGTGCGGTGATCCGCGGTACGGTGCGGTGCCTGAACGAGGCCGTGCGCGCGCGCGTCGCGGAATTCATCGAGGCCATCGCCGGCGGGACCGCCGGTACGCACGGCGCCCGCGCGGAGGTGGCGTACCGGTTCGGATACCCGGCCACGGTCAACACCGCCGATGCCGTCGGCGTCGCCTTCGAGGCGGCCGGGACCGTCTCGGCCATCACCGCGCGCCGTGGCGACGTCGGTCCCTCCATGGCGTCGGAAGATTTCGCCTACATGCTCGAAGCCTGCCCGGGCGCCTATGCCTGGATCGGGACCGACGGAACGCAGAAGAGCTTGCCGCTCCACAATCCGGGCTACGACTTCAACGACGAGGCGCTGCCGATCGGCGCCGCCTACTGGGCCGCCCTGGCCAGGCACAGCCTCAGGACCTGAGGCGGCGGATCAAGAACGGCGCGGACGCGGACATCCTTGATCGGCTTGCGGCGTGCGCCTTGAAGGTCCGCCCGCGCGGGAGGCGCGGGCGGTCTCGTATGAAGGTCTCAGGCGGCCATGGGCGCGTACCGCTTGTGTCCCTTCACGTCGAAGCGGTCGAGCATCATGACCTTGTCCCACGCCTTGACGAAGTCGAGCACGAAGCGCCGCTGGCCGTCGCTGCCCGCGTAGGCGTCGACGATGGAGCGCAATTGCGCGTTCGACCCGAAGACGAGGTCGCTGCGGCTGGCCTCGAACCTCGTCTGACCACTCTCGCGGTCCTTGAGGGTGAAGGTCATCCCGTCCGCGTCGGCCTTCTCCCACACGAGGTCGGTGTCGGTCAGGTTGCGGAAGAAGTCGTTCGTCAGCACGCCGACGCGATCGGTGAAGACGCCCCGGTTCGACCCGTCGTGATTGACGTTGAGGGCGCGCAAACCGCCGGTCAGCACCGTCCATTCCGGAGCCGTCAGCGTCATCAGGTTGGCCTTGTCGAGGAACAGCTCCTCCGGCGAGAGGCTTTGCGCCATGGACCCGAACCCGTCATCGACATAGTTGCGGAAGCCGTCCACGACGGGCTTCAGCCACTCGAACATTTCGATGTCGGTCAGCTCCTGGGTGGTGTCGACCCGGCCGGGCGTGAACGGCACGGTCGTCTCGACCCCCGCGTCCTTGGCGGCGTTCTCGACGGCGACGCAGCCGCCGAGCACGATGAGGTCGGCGAGGGAGACCCGCTTCCCGTCGCTGCGCCCGTCGTTGAACGTAGCCATCACGCCGCGTAGGGCCTCGACCACCGGCGCGGCGCGGCGATTCACGGTCCAGTCCTTCTGCGGGGCGAGGGCGAGGCGACCGCCATTGGCGCCGCCGCGCTTGTCACTGTCGCGGTAGGTCGAGGCCGCCGAGAACGCCGCGAAGGCGAGATCGGAGACCGAGAGGCCCGTCGCCGCGATCGCCTGCTTGAGCGCGGCGATCTCGGCGTCGCCGACCGGGGCATAGGTGGCGTCGGGGAGCGGATCCTGCCACAGGAGCCCGTCCTCGATCGTGGCCTCCGGGCCGAGATAGCGGTGCTTGGGTCCCATGTCGCGGTGCGTGAGCTTGTACCACGCCTTGGAGAAGGCTTGGGTGAACGCGTCGAAGTCGTTGAGGAACTTCTCGCAGACCTTGCGGTAGTCCGGATCGACCTTGAGGGCGATGTCGGACGTCATCATCATCAGCGGGTGCATCTGGCCCGCGACATGGGCGTCCGGCGTCTTCGGCGCGTCGGGATCCTTCGGCTGCCACTGCAGGGCGCCCGCCGGACTCTTGGTCTGCTCCCACTCGAACTTGAAGAGGTTCTCCAGGTAAGCGTTGTCCCACTTCGTCGGATCGGGGGTCCAGCTGCCCTCGATGCCGTTGGTCATCGTGTCCTTGCCGGCGCCCTTCGGGTTGTGCCAGCCGAGTCCCATCGCCTCCATCGGCGCCATCTCGGGCGGCGGCCCGATCTCCTTGGCTGGCACCATGCCGTGGCTCTTGCCGAAGGCATGACCGCCGGCGATCAGCGCGACCGTCTCCTCGTCGTTCATCGCCATCCGGGTGAAGGTGATCCGGATGTCGCGCGCCGAGGCCAGGGGATCGCCGCTGGCGTAGGGACCTTCGGGGTTCACGTAGATGAGCGCCTGGTGCGAGGCGGCGAGCGGGTTCTCCAGGTCGTAGTCGGCGTCGCCATTCTTGCCGCGCCAGCGCTTGTCGCGGTTCACCATGCCGTCGAAACTCGACACCGTTTCCATGTCGACGACCTCGGGACCCCAGTAGGTGGCATTATCCGCCTCCCAGGCGTCCAGCCGGCCGCCGCCGAAGCCGTAGGTCGGCAGGCCCATGATCTCCAGGGCACAATTGCCGGTCAGGACCATGAGGTCGGCCCAGGACAGGGCGTTGCCGTACTTGTGCTTGATCGGCTGCAGGAGACGTCGTGACTTGTCGGTGTTGCCGTTGTCCCACCAGCTCGAGATCGGCGCGAAGCGCTGCATGCCGGTGCCGGCCCCGCCGCGCCCGTCCGCGATCCGGTAGGTCCCGGCCGCGTGCCAGGACATGCGGATCATCTGCGGACCGTAATTGCTGTAATCGGACGGCCACCAGGCCACCGACGAGGTCAGAAACTGCTTGATGTCGCGCTTGAGCGCCTCAAGGTCGATCTTGTTGAACTCGGCAGCGTAGTCGAAGTCCGGCCCGAGGGGATCGGCGGCCAGGCCGTTCTGGTGCAGCAGCTCGACCCGCAGGCGATGGGGGTACCAGTTTTCCAGCGTCGGACGGGTCCCCTGGGCGCCGCCGATGCGGTCGCCGCCGAAGGGACACTTGCCCGCCATGTGGAACGTGGTGGTGTCCGTCTTGTCGATCGTTTCGCTCATTTTAGTGTCCCCTTGGCGTTGAGCCGTTGGCTTTGGTCGCCCGACGCTCGGAGAGCGACGGCGGCGGAACAATGTGGGTGGTCCGAACCTTCAGGGGCTTCCCGCCGCGCTCGAGGCTGCTGACGAAATGAGGCGGTGACCCTCGGGATCAAGTTCGAGGCGCCAAAGTCTCGCCCGGAAGGGCGATCGCTCGTCTCGCAATAAAGACGATGACGTGGTTGTGATCCGAATGATCCGGCAAGACGGTGCGTGTACCGAGCGATATCGGATCGACGTGCGCCCGCATCCGATGATCGACGGCCGATCGAAGCCGATGCTTCGGCGGTCCTTGGAACGTCCTATTCAGGGCACGGGAACCGGCGCTCTCCTGCCCGCGGACGGCGTGCCTCGCGATGATCCCCTCGCGCGGCGATGGCCCGCAGGGCCGAACCTGACGGCGTCGCGAGCCGCACGATGTTCCACCGTCCGCCCCTCGCCGCGCCTTGCTTTGGGAATCCACGGCGGAAACCCCGCGATCCGGAAATGGCTCCCGCCCTGCGACTTTGTGGATCGCCGTCCCGGCGGGGATCGTCGGCGCCGAACGATTCGGGGACGGGAGGCGGCCCGCCGACGGCGGCCCAAAGCGGCACCCGGCGTCGATTCACGTTTCACGGATCGGGAAACCCCGCCCACCCCGAGCGCGCCAAGCCCATTGGCCGATGATGGGGTTGGTCATACAGTCATGCACATGACTGTCACGACCGTGCCGCAACCGGACCTCCGCCTGCCCCTCTATCAGCGCCTGCGCGACGAAATCGCCCTCCAGATCGCCCGCAACGTCTGGCGGTCGGGTGAGCCGATTCCTACCGAGGCGGAGCTGGCGGCGACCCATGGCGTCGCCATCGGCACCGTGCGCAAGGCCATCGACGCCCTGGTCGCCGACGGCTTGGTCGAGCGTCAGCAGGGGCGCGGCACCTTCGTTCGACGCCCCCGCTTCGACCGATCGCTGTTCCGGTTCTTCCGGCACCTGGGACCGGACGGCACCCAGGCGGTGCCCGAGGGGCGGATCCACGCGCGCGAGGCCCGGCCGGCGCCCGAGGCCGTTCGCAACGCCCTCGGCCTGGATGGGCGCGGTGAGGCGATCCGCCTCCTCCGGACGCGCCTTCTCGGCGGACGGCCGATCCTGTCCGAGGCTATCTGGCTTCCGGCCCGGCGGTTCGCACCCCTCCTTGACGTGCCCCTGACGGAGATCGGCGACCTCCTTTACCCCGCCTATGAGCGCCTCTGCGGTGAGATCGTCGCCCGCGCCGAGGAGACGCTGACAATCGGGATTGCCGACCCGGCCGACGCCGCGTGCCTCGGGATCGCGGAAGGCGGACCGGTCATCGTCATCGAACGCCTCGCCTTCGGCTTTGACGCGCGCCCGATCGAGTGGCGCGTGACACGCGGCGCCGCCGCCGATTTCCGGTACCGCATCGATATCCGGTGAGCGGGGCGCGCCTTGACGCCCGGCCGCGCCCATGCTCAATAATTCATATAAATGACTAGCTCTCTTGCGGGGGCGGAGGAAAGCCTGTGTTCCGCTGGTACCGTGACATCGGTCCGGTCGAGCGTCGCACCGTCTGGGCCTGTCTGGGCGGATGGTCGCTCGACGCCCTGGACGTACAGATGTTCAGCCTGGCCATGCCCGCCCTGATCGCGACCTTCCGGCTCAGCGCTCCGCAGGCCGGCCTGCTCGGCGCGGTGACCCTGGTCGCGGCGGCGTCCGGCGGATGGCTCGGCGGCCTCGCGGCAGACCGGATCGGCCGCGTCCGCACCCTTCAGATCACAGTGCTGTGGTTCGCGGTCGCGACATTCCTGGCGGCCTTCGCGCAGAGCTTCGCCCAGCTCATGATCCTGAAAGCGCTGCAGGGGATCGGCTTCGGTGCCGAGTGGGCGGCCGGGGCCGCGCTGATCGCGGAGGCGATCCGGCCCGAACATCGCGGCAAGGCCCTGGGTGCGGTCCAGGCCGGCTGGGCGCTCGGCTGGGGCGCGGCCGTCCTCCTCGCCACCGCCGCGTTCTCGCTCCTCGATCAGGAGAGCGCCTGGCGTGCCCTGTTCGCCTGCGGCCTCGCGCCCGCGCTCCTCATCCTCTTCCTCCGCCGCGCGGTCCCGGAGCCGGATCGGTCCCGTGGCCCGACCGGTCGCGGGCGCGCGCCGGCCGGACCGCTCGCGATCTTCTCGCCCGGCCTCCTCCGGGTCACGGTGATCGCAACGCTCGTCGGTCTGGGGGCGCATGGGGGCTTCCACGCCCTGTTCACGTGGCTGCCCACCTACCTGAGGGCCGAGCGCGGCGCCTCGGTCCTGGGGACGGGGCTCTATCTCGCGGTCATCATCGTGGCCTTCGGCCTGGGCTGCCTCGTCGCGGGCGGCCTCGTGGATCGGCTCGGCCGCAGGCGGACCGTGGCGCTGTACGCCGCCGGCTGCATGATCCTCGTCGTCCTCTACCTGCTGGTGCCGGTCGATGGCACCGGGCTGCTCCTGCTCGGCGCGCCCCTCGGCTTCTGCACCGCCGGGATTCCTGCGAGCCTCGCGGCCCTGTTCAGCGAACTCTTCCCCGACGGCCTGCGGGGGACCGGGATGGGCTTCTGCTACAGTGCCGGCCGCCTCGCCTCCGCGCTGATGCCCCTCGGCGTCGGCCTGCTCAGCGAGGTCTGCGGCCTCGGCCCGGCGATCGGCCTGTCGGCCATCGGCGCCTACGGGCTCGTCCTCCTCGCCGTCGCGCTCCTGCCGGATCGGCAGCCCGGCGGCGCGCTGATCGCCCAGACCGCGCGGTGATCCGATGAATCGGCGCATGGTCTGCCGCACCCTGCTCGCGGGCGGAATCACGCTCACATGCACCACCCGTGGCTGGGCGGCCGCAGCGCCCGACGGCACCGCGGCCGTGGATACCCACGCGCATGTCTTCACCCGCGCCCTCGCCCTGGCGGGCGACCGGCGCTACGCCCCCGACTACGACGCGACCATCCCGGCCTACCTCGCGATGCTGGACCGGAACGGCATGGCCCGCGGCGTGCTGATCCAGCCGAGCTTCCTCGGCACCGACAACAGCTATTTGGTCTCGGCCCTGCGCACCGCCCCGGAGCGGCTCCGCGGCATCGCCGTGCTGGCCCCGGAGGCCGAGACCGCGACCCTGCGCGACCTCGCCGGGGCGGGCGTGGTCGGGCTGCGCCTCAACCTGATCGGCCGGCCGGATCCGGATTTCGACAGTCCCGCCTGGCGGACCCATCTGACGCGCGTGGCGGAACTCGGCTGGCAGATCGAGGTCCAGGCCGAGGCGCGGCGCCTCGCGCACCTGCTGCCCCCGCTGATCGCCGCGGGCGTCCAGGTGGTGGTCGATCATTTCGGCCGAATCGACCCGGCCCTCGGCATCGCCGATCCGGGCTTCGGCGACCTTCTCGGCTTCGGCCGCGGCGGCCGCGTCTGGGTCAAGCTCTCGGGGGCCTACCGCATCGGCAGCGGCGCGCCTGGCCGGCAGACGGCCCTTGCGGCGGCCGAGCGCCTGCGCGGCGCCTTCGGTGCGCAGCGCCTGCTCTGGGGCAGCGACTGGCCGCACACCCAGTTCGAGACCCGGGCCAGCCCCGCCGAGGCACGGGGCGACCTCGACGCCTGGGTGCCGGACGCGGCCGAGCGCCGGACCATCCTGTGCGCGACGCCCGCCGCCCTATTCCACTTCGACCGCTAGGCCGGCCGGGGCGAGCCCCCCCGCGCTCCAACAAGGACAGGACCATGGCAACACCGACCCTGCCTCAAGCGGCGGAGGCAGCCGCCTTCGAGAGCCGAACCATGCGGAAGGTCGGCCTGCGCCTGATCCCCTTCCTCGTGCTCTGCTACTTCATCGCCTATGTCGACCGGGTGAATGTCGGCTTCGCGGCGCTGACCATGAACCGCGACCTCGGGCTGTCCACCGCGGCGTTCGGCCTGGGCGGTGGATTGTTCTTCGTGGCCTACGTCCTGTTCGAGGTCCCGAGCAACCTCGCCATGGAACGCGTCGGCGCGCGGATCTGGATCGCGCGGATCATGATCACCTGGGGGCTGGTCGGAATCGGCTCGGCCTTCGTCACCGGACCGGTGAGCTTCGCGGCCGCCCGCTTCCTGCTGGGCGCGGCCGAGGCCGGGTTCTTCCCCGGCGTGATCCTGTACCTGACCTACTGGTTCCCCAAGGCCTACCGGGCGCGGATCGTGGCGATGTTCATGGTCGCGATCCCGCTCTCCAGCTTCTTCGGCTCGCCGCTCTCTGCGGCGTTGCTCACCCTCGACGGGGCCGCGGGCCTGCGGGGCTGGCAATGGCTGCTGATCGCCGAGGCCGTCCCGGCCGTTCTCCTGGGTCTCGCCGCCCTCGCGCTGCTGCCGGGCCGGCCGGCCGAGGCGGCCTTCCTGAGCGCGCCCGAGCGCAGCTGGCTGGTGGATCGGCTGGACGCCGAGCGGCGAGACGCGGAAGCCGGCGCGACCAGCCGCGCCCACGGCCTGGGGGCGGTGTGGGCGGTGCTCGCCAGTCGTCAGGTCTGGATCCTGGCGGTGATCTATGCGGGCAGCTCGGCCACCAGCAACACGCTGTCCCTGTGGATGCCGCAGATCCTCAAGGGGTTCGGGCTCAGCAATCTCGAGACCGGGCTGCTGAACATGATCCCGTTCGGCATCGCATCGGTGTTCATGATCGTCTGGGGGCTGCGGGCGGACCGCAGCGGCGAGCGCATCTGGAGCACGGCCCTGCCGCTGGCGCTGACCTCGGCGAGCTTCGCTCTGACGCTGCTGACGGGTTCGCTCTGGGTCACGCTGATCCTGCTCTCGCTGGTCCTCCTCGGCAACTACGCCATCAAGGGGCCGTT
Source organism: Methylobacterium sp. P3_A11 (assembly GCF_056403155.1). Lineage (NCBI taxonomy): Bacteria > Pseudomonadati > Pseudomonadota > Alphaproteobacteria > Hyphomicrobiales > Methylobacteriaceae > Methylobacterium > Methylobacterium sp. P3_A11. Next base: position 21,050 of record NZ_JBFUGA010000066.1, on the reverse strand, counting down.
CTTCGCGCTGGCGACCGAGACGCTGCCGCCGGCCCAGACGGCAGCCGGCATCGCCGCGATCAACACGCTGGCGCATCTCGGCACCGGCGCGATCACCTCGCTGATCGGGCTGCTGCGCGAGCAGACCGGAAGCTTCCCGGTCGCGCTGCTCCCCCTCTGCGCCCTCACCGGCATCGGCTGCGCCCTGGTCTTCTGGATCGGTCGGGATCAGCCGCGACCGCAGGCCGTCGGACCCACGCCGCTGACGCGGGGCTGAGGGGCCGGAGGAACGGCCGGTCGCATCCCCGCGCGACCGGCCGGCTCGGCGATCCCGCCCCGCCGTGCCATGGTGGCGCGGGAGGATTCGACATGCACGACGGCGACGACGATCACACGCACACGCACGACCCGGCTCCCGGGCCGGGCGCCTCGGAGCGCTGGAAACATGACGGCGTACGGGTGATCCCGGGCGACCGGCTCGACGCCAACACCGCGCAGACGCCCGGCATGTTCCGGCAGGCGGCGATCAACGCCGCCCGGGTCGGCGCCCAGAAGATCTGGGCCGGCACGGTGGCGATCCAGCCCGACGCGAAGACCGGCGTGCACCACCACGGTGATCTGGAGAGCGTGATCTACGTGGTCTCGGGCCGCGCCCGGATGCGCTGGGGCGAGCGGCTGGAATACGTCGCGGAGGCCGGCCCGGGCGACTTCATCTTCGTGCCGCCCTACGTGCCGCACCAGGAGATCAATGCCTCGACCGACGAGCCCCTGCACTGCGTGCTGGTGCGCTCCGACAACGAGGCCGTGGTGGTCAACCTGCCCGACGTCGCGGCCGCCGAGGCGCCCGAGACGGTCTACTGGGTCGATCCGATCCACAAGCATCCGTAAGCGTCCGGCCGCGGCGGCGAGGGCCTCCGCCGGTGCCGCGTCACCTCAGCCCGGCCCTGCCCCGGGATGCGGTCCCATACGCCGACGGTCGTGTTCGATGGCGAAGACATGGGCGTAGAGGTTGGCGACCCAGCCGCGCCCCTCCACCGTGAGATCCAGGAACCGGATCGCGTACCCGATCACCGGCTCGATCTTCCCCCAGAAGAAGGCCGGGTATCGCTCCGCAAGGTCGGCCGGGCTGTCGTAGCCGAGTTGGGCGTTGAGGCCGATCTCGGCGAATTCGTGGAACAAAGCATTCAATTTGCGCGGGTAGAGCGGGTCACCGAGCTGCCCGATCAGGTCGGCCGCCCGCAGCAGGCCGGCCTCGGTGCCGGTCTCGCGATGGGAATCGTCCTCCGGCACCGGGAAGCGGGTCAGCTCGATCGCCCGGATCACCCGGGCCGCGTCGACGAGATCGTGCCCGCCGAAGCGCTCCTGCACCGCCAGCTTCGAGCGCTCGACGTGGTAGGGCGCCAGCGCCGCGTCCGACGCCCCGCGGGGCAGGCTGACGGTCGTGCCCTGCGCGTCGATGACGAAGGCCCGCGCCCGATCCCCCGCGCAGACGCCGCGCACGTACCCGATGTCATGGTAGAGGGCGGCCAGGATCATGTGCAGCCAGTCCTCCGGCGTGATGCCCTGCTGCAGGAACCGGCCGCGCAGGATGTCCTGGGCGACGAGCGCGACGAGCGCGGTGTGGTCGCCTTCGTGGTAGAGGGCGTCGCTCCCGACGATCCGCTCAATCGTCAGGCGCGCCGCGGCCTCGATCACCTCGGCGTAGCGCGGCTCCCGGCTGCCGAAGGTGCGCTGGTAGGTGAGGGCGAGATGCTCGCCGAGGGCGTCGGCGAGCATCTTGGTCGCGTCGAACATGGTTGGCCCTCGTCGTCAGTTGCGGCGGGCGGCGGCGCACCCGTCCGGATCGATGGCCGTCACGGGGATCGCTCCCCGCGGTGGACGAGTCGTTCTTCGAGATAGGACGCCGCGTCCGCATAGAGTTCGTAGCGCCGCAGCAGGATCGCGCGCTTGTCGGCCCTCGTCGCCGCGTCGAGCTTGCCGCGGGCCTTCTCGGCCCGGGCGCGCAGCTTCCTGGACAGCTTCTCGAAGGCCGAATCGATCCTGGCGCCGACCTTCTCGCCTTCGGCCCGCGTCGGATCCGGGTTGTCCCGCAGGCTCCGCGGCAGTGGCTTCGTCGCTTCTCCGGGCATGGTGCGTCTCCGGTCGCCGTCATGGGGGCGAAACGGTATGACGGAACGCACACCGGCGCGACACCGGATCGTCCGGCCGCCGGCCGGATGTTTCTCAGGCCTGTCACGCAAGGCTGCTCTAGCTCGGCCGCTCGAAGCGCGAGGGGAGCGGCGATGTGGCCCGACGACAGCTCTGCCCTGGACGACGCCCTCGAGGCGATCCGGCGTGACCTCGCCGACAGCTACGAGGAGGAGATGGAACTCGGTCTCGAGGAGGCGCGCCTCGATCGGCTGGCGACCGACGCGGCGGGCGCGCCACCGGACCATCTGGACCGCAAGGCCTATTTCCGCGAGTTGCTGCGCCTGCAGCACGAGCTGGTCCGCCTCCAGGATTGGGTTCAGGACCGGAAGCTGCGCGTCGTTGTCGTGTTCGAGGGCCGCGACTCGGCCGGCAAGGGCGGCGTGATCAAGCGGATCACCCAACGCCTCAACCCCCGCGTCTGCCGCGTGGCTGCGCTGCCCGCTCCGAGCGAGCGCGAGCGGACGCAATGGTACTTCCAGCGCTACGTCGCCCACCTGCCGGCCGGCGGCGAGATCATGCTGTTCGACCGCTCCTGGTACAATCGCGCCGGCGTCGAGCGGGTCATGGGCTTCTGCACCGAAGCGGACGTGGAGGAGTTCTTCCGCTCGGTTCCCGAGTTCGAGCGCATGCTGGTGCGCTCCGGCATCGTGCTGTTGAAATACTGGTTCTCGATCACCGATCTGGAGCAGGAATTCCGCTTCCAGATGCGGATCCGCGATCCGCTCAAGCAGTGGAAGCTGTCGCCGATGGATGTCGAGTCGCGCCGGCGCTGGGAGGATTACAAGCGGGCCAAGGAGGACATGCTGGCGCGCACCCACATCGCCGAGGCACCGTGGTGGGTGGTCGAGGCGGTGGACAAGCGGCGCGCCCGCCTGAACTGCATCAGCCACCTGCTGGCCCAGATCCCGTATGGCAGCATGGTGCACCCGTCGGTCCACCTGCCCGACCGCCTGCGGCACGCGGATTACGTGCGCGGGCCGGTTCCCTCCGAGATGTACGTGCCGGCCTCTTACTGACGGGAGTCGTGAACCTGTCGCCGAGATGCCGCTATAGCGCCGTTATGGCGAAGCGCCCGATGACCCTCGACCTGTTCACGACCCTCCACATCGTCGATGACGACGTCTCGGCCGTCGTCGACGCCTACCTGGCCGATCCGACGCCCGGATCGATCGCCTTCGGCGATGGCTTCCGCATCGATCCCGCGGCAGCGGTGGCCTCGCATCCCTTCGCCCGGACGCTGATCGATCAACCCTGGGCCGATGCCGGCCTGCGCCGGGCCGCGATCCGTGCGGCCATCCTGCTGGCGGAGCCGGAGCCGGCCTGAACGGAACCGGGACGTCTCGGCGCCCCGCAGAGCCTGCGCCGAACCGGCGAAGACCGGCCGGAGCCGTCGAACCCCGCAGGCCCATCTCGGCCCGGCTCGCGTTCGGCCGGCGATCCGTGGTCCGGCGCCCAAGGAAGGCGGCACGGCCCCCGGATCCTACGCCTAAAACGGTAGGCGCGGAGATCTCCGCCGGCACGACGAGGCCGGTCTATGCTCGGGCGGTCGCCGGACGGAGAGGCGGCGCGCCGTTGCGGTGAACGGTTGGTTTACCGAACCCACGCATTTGCGCCGATCACCGCGATCCTGATGCGACCGACCGACGTTCTACGGGCAGATCAACCGGAGACGTGCCGCCATGCTCATCATGAACCCGCTGACCGGACAGACGGTCGAGGTCGGCGTTCCCCGACCGAAGCCGAAGGCCTCCTGAACGGGCGCGTCGTGCGCGCCGACCGCATCCCGGGCGAGTCCGCGGCACCGGCGGCGCGCCCTGCCATGGCCGAATGCCCCATGCTTCCGTCCGACCTCGACAGACCCGCCGAACTGACCCTCTGGCCGGGCTCCGCGCCCGCTCGGGTCGCTGCGACACGGAGTTTCCCGACGCTGCGGGCGGCCCTGGCCGCCGCGGTTGCGGCGATCGACGCCGAGGATGCCAATCCCTGGATCATCACCGAGGGCGGCGACATCCTCGCCCCGGGATGGATCCGGTCGAACTCGGCGGGCACCCGCGTCCAGTAGCGGGGTGTCAGCAGGCCTTCTCGGCCGCGCCCAGGCTGCGCCACCGATATTCGCTGGGTGAGGATCCGTAGCGATCCCTGAAACGGCGGCTGAAGTGGCTCTGCGTGCTGAAACCGCAGCAATAGGCCAACTCGCCGACGGACAGATGGGCGAAGCCGGGATCCGCGAGGCGCTGCGCGGCCGTCTCCAGGCGCCGCCGCCAGATCCAGTCGGCGATGTTGCGGTCCTGTTCGCGGAACAGGTCCTGCAGGTGGCGCAGCGACACGCCGACCGCCGCCGCGAGACGGGCGGAATCGAGTGTCGCGTCGCCCAGGTTGGCCTCGATATGGGCCACCGCGCGCTGGAAGATGAGGATGCCCTGGATGTTCTTCGGAGTCTCCTGCGCGAGCCGTTCCGCGATGCTCGCCACGATGAGGTCGATGCCGATCGCGGCCATGCGATTGGACATGTCCGGCGTCAGGCGCTCGGACATGTGGACCAGTTCCCGGAAGAAGTTCGTGGCCATCGCCGTGCCAGCCTGATTCGCGCCGATCGTCAGGGCCGTGTAGCGCCGCGTCGACCCGAGGGCGCGTTCCAGGCATTCGCGCGGCAACTCGACGAACAGCGTCTGCGTGTCGACTTCGGCCGCCATCGCGCCCGGCCGCCGATCCAGGATGACGATGTCGCCGGGATGTTGGATCGCGGTGCGATCATCCTGGGCGCTGTGCACGCAGCCTTTCAGCGTGATCGCCACATTCAACGTCTCGTACTTACCGTGCCGACGGATCGTATCTGGGGTTGCAACGGTCTTCACCGCACCTTGCGTCACCCGGGTCATCAGCAGCGGGCCGACCTCGGCGGCCTCCATGATGCCGGAGAACGCGTGCGGGGCGTTTGCCGTCAGTTCCACAGGCACGATCCGCTCAAAGATCGTTTCGCGCCAGAGCCGGAAACTGTCTTTCGGCTTGTAATCCGCCGTCGAGAACAAAGTCCTCATCGCAACTTCTTGTATTGAGGCTTGTCTGTGCGCGTTTGGAGAAACGGTAGCACGCTCTCAGGCAAGCGCAACGGGACGCCGCGACCTATGAAGGGTTTCGTCCCGCCCAGGAGCTCCACACGTGTCCGCACCGACCCCCGTCAGCCCCCTTTCTGATGTCACGCTGACCACCGGGCTCGTCGTCGCCTACGTGTCGACCAATCGGGTTGCCGCCAGCGAGCTGCCAATGCTGATCGCGCGGTGTCACGAGGCGATCACGGCCCTCGCCTCCGGCCGAGGCGTCGCGCCGGAGGCTCAGACGGAACTGCAGGCGCAGCCTGACATGCCGAGCGCGGCGCAGATCCGCAAGTCGGTTCGGCCCGACGCGATCATGAGCTTCATCGATGGGCGGCACTACAAGACGCTCAAGCGGCACCTGACCGCCCACGGGCTGCATCCGCAGAGCTATCGCGCGCGCTACGGCCTGCCGGCCGACTACCCGATGGTCGCGCAGGACTATGCGGAGCGTCGTTCCGCGCTGGCGCGCTCGATCGGCCTCGGCGTGTCGAGCGGGCGGGCCGCCTGAGCGGATTCCGTCGGGCCCGACAGGCCGCGACTCCGACGGGGACCGTCCACACTGATCCGATGTTCGGGGGCGGGCGCTGTGCTCCAAACCGGATCGCTGCCAGGATTGCAGATCCTGCGCCGCAGGCGGCCGCGTGTCGGCCGGGCGGCAGCAGATCCCGGCTCGCCTGCTCGATGCGCGCCAGCCAGCCCTCGGCCGCCTCGGCCCGCTCGTGGGCGGCGCGCGCGCTCTTCCGCATCCCGAACGCGCGAATCCGCCAGCATCTGGATCGCGCGCAACCGGGTCTCCGCCTGGCTCTGAACGTCCTCTAAGCGCGTCCGCAGCGTCCGGATCTCCTGCCGCGCCGACTGCAGATCGGCAGACAGTTTCTCGCAGGCGTCGGATTGCCGGCTCAGACGCTGATCCCGCTCCTCGGCCGCGACGGTCGCCGCCGACAGCGTGTCCAGAACCCGGCTCCAGTCCGCCGCGGACGCCGCAGAAGACCCAGACGGTGCCTCCGGATGCGCCGCCGGGCTCGGCGCAGCCATCGGCCGGTTGCCGTCGGTGGGGCTCGGGACCGCCTGCTCGCGCGCGATGCGCGCGTCGAGGTCCGCCCAGAACGCCGCGTTCATCGCCGCCGCGATCCCGTCGGCCCGGCGCCGGTCACGACGCCGCCCGTGCGGCCCGGGTCCGGGCGTCCTGGGTCTGGCCGGCATGGCCGCCGGGCTGCATCACGAACTCGGCATCGATCGTCTCGGCGATGCGCTGGAGCATCTGTTCCGCGGCCGCGGCCCGCTCCTCGGCGGCCGCAGCCCGATCCTCGGCCGCCTGAATCAGCTTGATGGACTGCGCATGGACCTCGTGGGTTTCCCGCTCGGCGGCCTGCACCTGCGCCCGGGCCGTATCCATGTCGGCCCGAACCTGCCGCAGAAGATCCTGAACGTGCGCTTCCTGCTCCTGCGCGCGGTCCTCGACGTCGCGGAGGTGCCGCGCCGCGCCCTGGACCCGCTCCAGGAGATCGGGCCAGCGCTCGACCGGGGACGGGCTTCCGCTCCGGCCCTGCGCGGGCGCGCGCTCCTCCGAGGCCAGCAGGACGAGGTTGCCGGCACGGATCCGGGTCGTCGGCTCGCGCGCGACGGCCTCGATCTGGTCCGGCGCCTCGACCTTGGGATGGTTCGTCGGTTCCATGTCGCGTCCTGCCGAGCGGGTGCTGCGCGAGCCTTCGGTGAGGCATCAGGGGATCAGGCCACACCGACGCAAAATGGTTAACGACTCCTTAACATTCGCGCTAGGGTTGCGTCCGTTCCCGCGATGCACCTGCTTGAACGCGTGCGTTCACGGGTAGCGCACGGGCTGCGGGTCGTCCGGCAGGGGAATGAATTCGGCGTCGTTCGGCACGGTGTCGAACCGACCCTGGCGCCAATCCTCTTTGGCCTGCGCGATCCGTTCGGGCCGCGACGAGACGAAATTCCACCAGAGGTGGCGTGGGCCGTCCATCGGCTCGCCACCCAGCACCATGAAGCGCGCCGCATCCAGGGCGCGCACGCTGATGCGGTCGCCCGGTCGGAACACCAGCAGCTGGCCCGGGCCGAATCCGTCGCCGGCGATCTCGATCCCGCCCGCGACCGTGTAGATGGCGCGCTCGTCGTAGGTCGGGTCGAGGGGCAGCACGGCGCCGGCCTCGAGCGCCACGTCGGCGTAGACCATCGGGCTCGATGTCCGCACCGGCGAGCGCGCCCCGAAGGCCTCGCCGGCGATCAGCCGGACGGTCTTGCCCTCGCCGGTCAGGACCGGCAGCGCGGCGGCGTCGTAATGCTCGAAGGCCGGCGCGTTCTCCTCGTCGCGATCCGTCAAGGCGACCCAGCTCTGGATGCCGAACAGCCTGGACCCGGTCTGCCGCAGGGTCGGGGCGGTGCGCTCCGAATGGGTGATGCCGCGACCCGCCGTCATCCAGTTCAGCTCGCCCGGCCGGATCGGCAGTTCGGTGCCGAGGCTGTCGCGGTGCATGATCTCGCCGTCGAACAAGTAGGTGACGGTGGACAGGCCGATATGCGGATGGGGCCGCACGTCCATGCCCTGTCCGAGCAGGAACTCGGAAGGCCCCATCTGGTCGAAGAAGATGAACGGCCCGACCATCCGGCACTCGGTGGAGGGGAGTGCCCGCCGGACCGCGAAGGAGCCGAGATCGCGCGAGCGGGGCACGATCAGGGTCCGGATCGCGTCGCAGCTGAAATGGTCGCCCGGGATCGGGTCCTCGGCACTGTGCCAGCTCATGGCGTTGCTCCTTCGCGGGGAATGGCGGATACCGCGATCGGCCGTCGCGGATGGTGGCCCCTGCTGGGCCGCCCCGGAACCGTTCGGGGTCGGCTTGGCGTCTTGGTCATCCTGGACCGCTCCCTTCCAGGTTGAAATAGAAACGATCGAAACGCATCGTTTCCAAATCTAACGGCCTGGACGCGGTCGCCAGTCGATCCGCGGAGCAGGGCGCGCCGCCATCGCCGGTTCGGATGCGACCGCCGCGCAGCCCCGTGCCGGATCAGGCCTGGATCGGCGGCTCAGCGCCAGAGGTTGGTCTTGGCGAGGTCGACGATCTCGGTCCCGCGCCCGTCGATCACCGCCTTGGCGAGCCACATCCCGAAACCCGTCACCTGTTCGAGGCCGACCTTCGGCGGCATCGACAGTTCCTGACGGGCCGAGACGACGTCGAGGAGGGCCGGGCCGTCATGGTCCAGCATCGCGCGCATCGCCTCCGGCAGCGCGGCCGGATCCTCGACGCGCCGGGCGAAGATGCCGGCCCCGCTCGCCATCGCGGCGAAGTCCGGGTTCACCAGCGCGACGCCGGTCTCGAGGAAGCCCGCGGCCTTCATCTCCATCTCGACGAAGCCCAGGGTGCCGTTGTTGAGCACCACGATCTTCACCGGCAGCCTGTGCTGGTTGAGGGTCAGAAGGTCGCCCATCAGCATGGCGAAGCCGCCATCGCCGGAGAACGAGATGACCTGCCGCCCGGGATAGGCCGCCTGCGCGCCGATCGCCTGCGGCAGGGCGTTGGCCATGGAGCCGTGGTTGAGCGAGCCGATCAGCCGGCGCTTGCCGTTCATGGCGAGGTAGCGCGCCGCCCAGATCGTCGGCGTGCCGACGTCGAAGGTGAACACCGCGTCCTCGGAGGCCGCCTCGCTCAGGGAGCGGGCGACGTATTGCGGATGGATCTTGCCGCCGGGCTTGCCCACCGCCAGGGCGTCGAGGCCCGCGCGGGCCTTGCGGTAATGGGCGAGGCTGTCGTCGAGATGCGCCCGGTCGGTCTTCGGCTGCAGCTTCGGCAGCAGCGCCGTGATCGTCTCGCCGACGTCGCCGATCAGGCCGAGGTCGATCCGGCAGTGGCGGCCGAGACTCTCGGCCCGGAGGTCGACCTGCGCCACCTTGGCCGTCTCGGGATAGAACTGGCGATAGGGGAAGCCGGTGCCGAGCAGGAGCAGGGTGTCGCAATCGAGCATCGCCCGGTACCCCGAGGAGAAGCCGATCAGGCCGGTCATGCCGACGTCGTAGGGATTGTCCCACTCGACGTGCTCCTTGCCGCCCAGAGCATGGACCACGGGCGCCTTCAGCGCCTCGGCGAGCTGCAGCAGCTCCCTGTGGGCGCCGGCGCAGCCGCGGCCGCAGAACAGCGTGACGCGCCCGGCCGCGTTGAGCATCCCGGCCAGCGCGTCGAGGTCGGCATCGCGCGGGCGCACCACGGGCGGGGGCGGCACCAGGGCGGCCGAGAGTTCGGGCGCCCCGCCCGGCATGGCCATGAGCCCGACATCGCCGGGGATCACCACCACGGCGACACCGCGCTCGGCGATGGCGACGCGGATCGCCGTCTCGATCACGCCCGGCAGCTGGGCCGGAGAGGACACCAGCTCGCAATAGTGGCTGCATTCCTGGAACAGGTTCTGCGGATGCGTCTCCTGGAAGTAGCCCCGTCCGATCTCCGCCGAGGGGATCTGGGCCGCGATGGCCAGAACGGGCACGCGGGAGCGGTGGGCGTCGAACAGGCCGTTGATCAGGTGCAGGTTGCCCGGCCCGCAGGAGCCTGCGCAGACGGCGAGGTCGCCGGTCAGGTGCGCCTCGGCGCCGGCCGCGAAGGCGGCGCTCTCCTCGTGGCGCGTGTGAATCCAGGCGATCGAGCCGTCCTGGCGGAGGGCCTCGGTCAGCCCGTTGAGGCTGTCACCGACGATGCCGTAGATGCGCTTCACGCCGGCCTGCGCCAGCGCCCGGACGAACAGTTCGGCGACCTTCATGCTCATGGGCTCTCGCTCGGCTGCTTGGTGATGCGTGACGGGCTCGTAGGGTCAGGAGCCAGCCGGCCCGAGGCCCACCCGGTCTTCGGGGGGGGCGGTCCGCCGGGAGTCCGATACCGCCCGCCGTCGAAGGGCCTCGGGCCGGGCACAACGGGTCCGCCGACGATCAAGGTCCGGCTCCCGCGCTGCCGGCAAGGTGGCCGGGCGCGGAGGACTGCGCGCGCGCGAAGGTCTCGACCTGCGTCGCTTCCGTCGAGCCGAGGGCGCAGGCCGGACGGTCCCATCGCAGCGGAAGGCCGTCGAACCGCACGGGTGAACGCAACCGCAGGGCAGCGCCCCAAGCCGTATGCTCGATGTCCGGCGCGTAGTCCCGATCCTGGTGTTCGCTGAAGGCGGTCCCGGGCGCGCCGCCGGCATGGTCCGTCAGCAGCAGCGCCGTCCGCGCGAGGGAGAGCCGGGCGGTGACGCTCCGCGCCTCCAGCAGCCGCGTCATCAGACCTCGTATGGCCGCCGCCGCCATCAGATAGCCGGTGGCGTGATCGAGGGCCTGGACGGGCAACGGCACCGGCCGGTCGGCCTGTTTCCAGCGCATGCCGGCCGCCGCGATGCCCGTCGTCATCTGGACGAGGCTGTCGAAGCCGCGACGGCCCGCCCACGGTCCGGTCCACCCATAGGCGCACAGCGCGACGTCGATCAGGTCTGGATTCAGCGCCCGGCGCCGGGCCTCACCGTAGCCGAGCCCCTCCAGGGCGCCCGGGCGGTATCCGTGCACGAGGATGTCCGCCTCCGAGAGCAGCGTCTCGAACTGCGTCCGGTCGGCCACCTGACGGAGGTCGAGTCGCGCGCAGACCTTGCCCAGGGTGACGTCAGGCTCCAGGGACGGTTCGGTCCAGCCCGGCGGATCGATCCGCAGGACCTCGGCGCCCAGCCCGGCCAGGAAGCGCGTGGCGACCGGTCCCGCCAGGACGCGGGTCAAGTCAAGAATCCGGATCCCCGCGAGGGGGCGGTTCGGGTCCGGGCGCCACGGCGACCGGCGCAGGCCGGGCGTTTCCGCGATCGACACGATGGGTTCGGCCCGGACGGCCCGGCCCTGGTCCAGGCTCTGCCACGCTTCCGGACTGCGCATGGCCGCGGCGCAGCCGCCCGCGCGCTCGATGGCGGATTCCAGGACCTCGGCCGCCTCGGACGAGACAGCGGCCGCGACGGCGTCCCGCTCACCCGCGCAGCCGAGGACCGCGAGGGCGGCAGCGCGGTGGCGCGGCGCGTTGGTGTGCAGCCGGATCCAGCCATCCGCCGTCCGGTAATCGCCGGCGATCGGATCCCAGGCTGCCGGCATCGACCATCCGCGCGGTCGCACCGACACGCCGAACCACGCCGAGGCCAGCCGTCGATCCACCGTTACGGTGGGCGGTGGCCCAACCGAGCCCAGAAGCTCGGATACGGCCAGGCCAGCGGCACCGATCGCCGCCGCCGCCAGTTCGCTGACCGGGAAGCACGACGGCAGGCTTTCCGCACCGGTGACCGCCAGCCGGTTTGCCGCGTGGGAAGGCAGCGCCAGGGTGTCCAGCACCTCCGCGAGGATCGCCGGCAGGGCATCGGCGGCGGCGTGTCCCTTCGGCATGGTCGCGGCCCTCGTATCGCCCGCGCATGCTGGCCGCCCGCGACGGATGAATCAATCGCGATCCCGCCGATCGCTATGACGGACGCGCTGGACCGCCTCCGCCACGGGGCAGGGCTCGCAGATCACCCATCCGGCCCCGCGTTCGGGTCGCGGGTGGCTCCGCGGCCCTGCTTCCGGCCCGCCGGGATGCCCCCACAGCCGAAGGGCCGGCCTTTCGGCCGGCCCTCGTGTCCGTCGCGGTGCCGTCCGCGCGGGGCAGCGCCGGCCGGCCTCAGGCGAACATGTCGGGCTGGGTCTCGGCGATGTGGCTGTACAGCGTCTGGAAGTGCAGCCAGCCGATGTAGTCGCTGCCGACGTGCTCGCGGCTGTAGCGGGCGGTCTTCTCCGAGAGGAGCTGCGGCTTGATGCCGGAGGCCTCGACCAGGAGCTGCTGCTGGCAGGCCCGCTCCAGGGCGATGAACCAGAAGGCCGCGTCGTCGATGCTGTGCTGCGAGCAGGTCAGCAGGCCGTGGTTCTGGTGCAGCACGCCGCGGTTGCGGCCGATCTGCTGGGCGACCGAGAGCCCGCTCTCCTTCTCCACCGCCACGGCGCCCGCCGAGGCGCCGATCACCGCGTGGCTGTTGTAGAAGGCCGCAGCATCCTGGCTGATCATCTCCAGCGGCCGGCCGGTGGCGCACCACGCGGTGCCGTAGGTGGTGTGCGCGTGGCACATCGCCATGACCTCCGGGTACTCCTCGTGCACGGCGGCGTGGAGGACGAAGCCCGCGCGGTTGATGGCGTGGCGCCCCTCGACCACCCGGCCTTTGTGGTCGGCCAGGATCAGGTTCGACATCCGCACCTGCGAGAAGTGCACGCACATCGGGTTGGTCCAGTACAGCTCCGGACGCTCCGGGTCGCGGATCGTCAGGTGCCCGGCGAAGCCGTAGTCGAAGCCGTGCATCGCGAAGGCGCGGCAGGCGGCGACGAGGTGCTTCTTGCGGTAGTCCCGCTCCTCGGCGTGGTTGGCGAAGTCCGGGATCTCCGGGAAGATCAGGCCGGCCTGCTCGGGCTGGTAGATGGAGGTCCGCTTGCGACCGGCATCGTCGTTTGGCAGGTCGAGGGTGGCGGCCTCGTCGTGGGAATGATCGTCGAGCATGGCGTCTCCTCGTCCTCCGGCGTCGACGGGGCGACGGCCGATCGCGGAATGGCCCGCACTATCTTGCTCCCTTCGCGCATTGACAAACGACGATTTTTCACGCGTTCCATGAATCCAATTCACGGATTGACGCATGCGCCGGATCCCGAGCTTCCCAGCCCTGCGGGCCTTCGAGGCGGCCGCGCGCCTGGGTAGCTTCGCCCGCGCCAGCGAGGAGCTGCACCTCACCCCCTCGGCGGTCAGCCACCAGATCCGCGCGCTGGAGCGCTGGTTCGGGCGCGCCCTGTTCCGGCGGGCGAACCGGCAGGCGACGCTCACCGCCGACGGCCAGCGCCTGCTCGCGGGCCTCTCGAGCGCCTTCGACACGATCGAGGCGGTCTGCGCGGAGCTCAGCCCGCCGCCGCCCTCGTCGCTGGCCGTGCACTGCACGCCGAGCTTCGCGGCGAAGTGGCTGGGACCCCGGCTGCCCGCCTTCGTGGAGACCCATCCCGGCATCGCCATCCGGCTCTCCACCAGCGCCGATTCGGTGGATCTCGGCCGGCACGAGGAGATCGACATCCTGATCGCCTACGGCCGCCCGCCGCGCGGGTCCGGCCTGACCGTCGAGTCCCTGGGGCCGGAGGAGATCGCCGCCCTGTGCACGCCCGAGGTCGCCCGGGCCACCGAGGCAGCCGCGCCCGGCGAAATCGCGCCCTTCACCCGGCTCGACTCGTCGTTCAGCCCCGTCCGCTGGCCTGACTGGTTCGCCCATAACGGCCTGTTGGTCCCGGGCGGGGCGGCGGGCGCGGCCTTCGACCGGGGCTCGCTGGTGATCTCGGCGGCCGTTCAGGGGCTCGGCGTGGCGCTGGAGACCCTGCGGTTCGCCCGAGACGAACTCGCCGCCGGGCAGCTGGTGCGCCTCGGCGGCGGCCGGGTCGCGAGCCTGACCCGCGACCTCCACTTCATCTGCTACCGCGAGCGCGACGGTGCATTGGAGAAGATCCGCGCCTTCCGCCGCTGGCTGCTCGACGTGGAGGCGGAGAGCCGGGCGGGCGCGGCCTGAGGCGGACAGACCTGATCCCTCACACCAGCCCTCTCCCGCCGGGGAAAGGGCGCGCGTCCCATCGCACGAACCGGCGGGGCCAGTCCTGTCATTCGACCGGTCTCAACAGCATCGGGAATCGCTCTAGGTTCAGGCTCGAACAACGTGGCGAACGCGGCGGGATCCGAGCCCGACCGCGCGCCGCTCAGGGAGAGAACGCCCCATGTCCCTATCCGCCAAGCTGCAGCGGCGCGCCGACGAGGGCCGGCCAGTCCGGGTCGGACTGATCGGGGCCGGCAAGTTCGGCTCGATGTACCTGTCGCAGGCGCCGCGCACGCCCGGCATCCACCTCGTCGCCGTGGCCGACCTGTCGCCGGACCGGGCGCGCGAGTCGCTGCGGCGGGTCGGTTGGGACGATCCCCGGTTCGCCGCGCGCGGGCTGGAGGAGGCCGCGCGCGGCGGCACGACCCTCGTGACCGAGGATGCCGACGCGATGATCGCGAGCCCGTTCGTGGACATCGTCATCGACGCCACCGGCAGCCCGGCCGCCGGCATCCGCCACGCGCTCAAGGCCTTCGCGGCGGCCAAGCACATCGTGATGGTCAACGTCGAGGCCGACGTGCTGGCCGGGCCGCTGCTGGCGCGCAAGGCGGCCGAGGCCGGGGTGATCTACTCCATGGCCTCGGGCGACCAGCCGGCCCTGATCGCCGAGCTGGTCGATTGGGCTCGCACCATCGGGCTGGAGGTGATCTGCGCCGGCAAGGGCACCAAGTACCTCCCGGCCTACCACGCCTCCACGCCCGACACGGTCTGGGGCCATTACGGCTTCAGCGAGAGCCAGGTCGCGGGCGGCGACTTCAACCCGCAGATGTTCAACTCCTTTCTCGACGGTACCAAGTCGGCGCTGGAGATGGCTGCCGTGGCCAATGCCTGCGGGCTCACCCCGCCACGCGACGGCCTCGCCTTCCCGCCTTGCGGTGTCGACGACCTGCCGGGCATCCTGAAGCCCGTGGCGGATGGCGGCCTCCTGACCGAGCGCGGCACCGTCGAGGTGGTCTCATCCGTCGAGCGGGACGGGCGGCCGGTGTTTCGGGATCTGCGCTGGGGCGTCTACGCGGTGTTCGAGGCGCCGAGCCCCTACGTGCGCGACTGCTTCGCCCAGTACGGACTCAAGACCGATGCCAGCGGCCGGTTCGCCGCCACCTACAAGCCCTATCACCTGATCGGCCTGGAACTCGGGATCTCGGTCGCCTCCATCGCGGTCCGCGGCGAGGCGACGGGAGCGACGGGCGACTGGCGCGGCGACGTCGCCGCCACCGCCAAGCGGGCGCTGCGGGCCGGCGAGCGGCTCGACGGCGAGGGCGGGTTCACCGTCTACGGCAAGCTGATGCCGGCGGCCGACTCGCTGGCGCAGGACGCCCTGCCGATCGGCCTCGCCCACAACATGGTCCTCCGGAACGACGTGCCCGCGGGCCGGGCCGTGCGCTGGAGCGACGTGGTGTTCGACGCCGGTCAGGAGGCGATCCGCGTCCGGCGCGAGATGGAGGACCTGTTCCGCCGGGAAGCGGGGTTCGCCCGGACTGCCGGTTAGGCCGTGGGCGCGCCGCCGCCCGCGATCCGGCCGAGGCGGGCCGATGCGCCGGCCGGACGCGGACCGAATCAGGGAGGCGCCGTCCGCAGGTCGCCCGGCGCCAGTCCGAAGCGCTTGCGGAAGCCGCGGTTGAAGGTCGGCACGTCGGTGAACCCGCAGGCATAGGCGATCGAGGCAATCCGCACCTTGTCGTCGCCGGCGGCCTTGAGGCGCCGGCGGGCGAGGTCGAGACGGGCGTCGCGGATCGCCGCCGCGATGCCGCCGGCCTCCGAGAAGGCGCGGTACAGGCTGGTCCGGGACAGGCCCAGCGCCTTCTGGATGTCCTGCGGGTTCAGGCTGGGATCGTGCATCCGGCGCGCGATGTGGGCGCGGGCGAGCGAGACCACGGCCGCCTGCGAGACCTCCTCCGGCTTCGTGCGCCGGTCCGTGCCGTCGACGAGGCGGCCGAGGAGATGGAGCACGCCCTCGATCGCGGTCTGCCCCTCGCTCTCGGACATCCAGGCGATCGAGCCGGCCAGGCCGCGCAGGCGCGCCCGGACCTCCGCGCCTGCCGGGTGCGGGTTGAGGCTGCGGCCCGCGAACGCGTCGGCGTCGCCGACCCAGGCCTCGAACATCTCGCGCGGCACGGCGAGCCGGATCTCGTCGTAGGCGCTCTGGGTACCGGCCACGAAGGGGCGGTTCCGCGACAGGAAGCTGAGGTCGCCGGGGTTGAGCTGGGCGCCGCGGCCGTTCTGCTCCTGATAGCCGATGCCGTCGAGCCCGAGGCCGATCACCACCATTCCGCGGGCGTTCCGATCGACATGCCGCGAGCGGAACTCCACCTCGACCGGGCTGCTGACCGTGTGGGTCAGCGACCAGTTGGCCGAGGCCACGGACAGGCGCTTGGCCGAGAACCGCTCCCGGGGATGCTGCCGGCCGATGTCGCCGAACGCCGCCAGGGCCGTGCAGCGCCAGAACTCGAAGGCCCGCTTGGGCTCGATGTGGCTCGTCGTCTCGACGAGACTTGGGACAAGGGCCGGGCTCGACACGTGTGACACTCCCGTCGCGCCCGGCGATTCCCTCGCACCAACTGCGCAACTCTATCGTGTGAATCTTGCCGGATTTACAACCGACGCCGTCCGGTCCGGCTCCGCGAGCCCGTAGCCTGCGGCCTCCCTATGCGACGGCGCTGCCGGACAGTCCGCGCGGTCCGGTGAGCAGCAGGGCCGCGCTCGCCCCGAGGACGAACGTGATCACCGCGAACATCGCGTGCGGCCCGTAGGCCGAGAGGATCGGCAGGAGGATGATCGGCGCCAGGGCGGCGGCGACCCGGCCGCCGGCCCAGGCGCAGGTCATGGCCGAAGCCCGCAGCGGCGTCGGGAGCAGTTCCGTCGCGTAGACGGCGAGGATGCTGCCATAGGTCGCCGCCGCGGTGTTGAAGGCGATGCCGATCAGGACCAGCGTCAGGAACGTGCCGCTCGCCGCGAAGGCCGTGCCCAGGCCCGCCATCGCCGCCGCCAGGGCCGTCAGGCAGGCGCGCCGCTCGAGCCGGTCGATCGCCAGCGCGGTCAGCAGTGTGCCGAGCGGCGGCCCCAGCATCGACAGCGCGGCGAAGGCGAGGGATTGATCGACCTTGAAGCCCTTCTCCACCATCACGACGGCGCTGAGCAGGGGGAAGGCGATCGTCGCCAGGGGGGCGAGCGTGTAGAGCCCGACGAACAGGGCCGTCCGGCGTAACGCGCGCGTCTCGGTGAACAGGGCGCGGAAGCCCGCAGCCTTGAGCGCGGCCGGCGCGGGGGCGAGGTTGCGCGCTTCAACGACGGGCGCCCGGCCGGCCGCGCGCTCGAACCGCCGGCAGGCGCCGTCGGCCTCGATGGAGCGCCCGACCGAGGCGAGCCACCGCGGCGAGTCGGGCAACCGCGTGAACAGAAGGCCGCCGAGCGCCGCCAGGACGCCGCCGAGGATCAGCGCCCAGCGCCACGGCTCGATTCCGAGCGGCGCACCCGGTGCGAGAGCCTGGACCAGGAGGATGATTGCCAGGCCGCCGAAGAGTCCGATGCCGGCACAGATCAGCAGCGTCGCGCCGCGGCGGCGTGCCGGCATCACCTCGGCGAGGTAGGTGGCGACCAGGGGCGGGAATCCGCCGATCGCGAAACCCGAGACCGTGCGGGCGACGGTCAGCGCCGTGAGCCCCTCGCTTGCGGCGGCGGCCAGCGATCCGGCGGCCATCAGGGCCAGGGAGGCCTGCAGCGCGCGCCTGCGGCCGAGGTGATCTCCCAGCATCCCGAAGACGGGGGCACCCATGGCCCCGCCGGCGAAGACGGAGGCAAGGAGCAGCGAGAGGCTGCCCCGCGCCATGTTGTGGGGGGGCGCAAGGAAGATCGCCGCCAGGGCATTGCTCAGGGCGACTTCGGCGATGTCGGTGAACAGGCCCAGCGTGCAGACCGCGAGCACCACCGCGTGGAGCCGCGTGATCGGCAGCGAATCGAGCCGTCGTGTGACGGACGCGATCGATCCGTTCGCGCACGCGCCGGTCTCGGAGGGCGTCGCGGCTTTGAGGCTGGCGTCGATCAAGAGCGTGGTCTTTCCCGGACCGGAGCGCGCGCAGCCGGTGAGCCATTGCCATAGCGGCGCACCGTGCAGCGGGAAACGCGACGGCGTTCACAAATGCACCATGCGCAAGCCGCAGGCGCGATCCGGACGTGATCGTCTGCCGCGCAGGATCGGCTCAGACCTTTGATCGCCCCGGCGCCGAGGAGCGCGCCGACCGTGTCGGCCGGAGCGTCGCACGGGGCACGGCCGGACGCGGTCTAGAAGCGCGGCGCCCTGTGGCGCGACCTGTCTCGCTGCATTCCGAGGTTCACCGGGCGGGACGGATGGCCGATCACGTCGCCGTTGCGAAAAGCTTCCTGGATGTTGCGTCGCGCGGAGCGCCCTTGCGTGCCGCCGGGCTGCGTCACGGCCGAGTCGCCGGACGGGGCCAGGACCGTCTGCCCGGAGGCCGGCGCCGCACCCAGGAGGAGCAGGATCGCGACCCAACCCGATTGGTCCCGCATGGCCGAATTCCTCCCCCTCGATCGTGGCTCCCGGATGCGGGCACCCGGTCCAGGAACCGCGTACCGACCGAGGGCGGCGGATCCCCGAAACCCAGTCGTCTGCGCGGGTCACCCGCCACGGTCATCTACGCCTGCGAACGCGATCGGTTCACGGGGCCGCGCGTCGAGAGTTCCGCCGACAGGGTCGTGCCACGGCTCAGCAGGGAGGGTGGGAGCCACGGTCGGGGCCTCCCGCTCGTCTCGTGATGCGGGAGGGCGGGTGGGGAGTGCGTCTGCGCCGGTCAGGCGGCTTTGCGTCCGAGCCGGATCGCCTTGGCGATTTCCGAGCGTCGCTCGGCGTAGTCGGGTGCGGTCATCGGGTAATCCTCGGGCAGCCCGTAGCGCGCACGATACAGCTCGGGTGAGAGCCCATGCGCCGTCAGGTGGCGCTTCAGGGTCTTGTAGGATCGGCCGTCGATGAAGCTGACGAGGCCGTCCTGGCGGACCGATCCGTGGATCTGGGCTGGCGTGGGCTGCTCGTGGGTCGTCTCGGCGGCCGGCGGCCGATCCGCCAGCGCGAAGAGCGCCTCGTGTACGGTCGCGAGCAGCGGCGGCAGGCTGGCGTGCGGGACCGCGTTGTTCGACAGATAGGCCGCCACGACGCGCACCGCGATCTCGCGCATCGCGGGTTCAAGACCATCTTGATCCTTGCGCAAATCGACCGACGTCATTTTTGATCTCCACCAGATCCTTCACGACTATGAATACTCGGACATTAATGCGTGTCAATGCAGGATGACAGCATCGATAAGTATCTATTTTTTGAATACAAAATTCCTTTATGGCTGTTGCCGACGCTCGCGGGTCGCATGCTGGTCGGCTTCCTGTCTGAGGTATTGCGCTTCGTCCATTAGGCTATCTGCCGCCCTGCGCCGGACGGTCGCCCTCAGGGCATCGACGCTTCCGCTTCGCCAACCGTCGTGGTCCGAGACGATCCGACCGCATCGCGAAGACTTCGCATGGCCGTCTCGGCGTGACCGTGGACGCGCCATCAGGATGGGGCTGGATCCCGCCTGCGGCGACGCCGCGACGGCATGTCTATCAGGGCGAGGGGCGCGCCCCGTGATCGAGGGCGGCATGGGTCAGGCACCGCCGCCGCCGAGGAACCCGACTGTCGGCTCTGACCGAGACACTGCGCGATCGCATGCGTGGCGGAAATGTGGCAGAAGCTTGACTATTGCCACGAAATCGGTTTATGACTTGACCGTTGCGTTGCAGTGACACCCACCGAGTCCTCTGGAGGTTCGGATGTGCGCGCGGAAGACGTTCTACATTTTCGTCAATGCCTCCGACGGGCAGAGCTTCTGCGCCGTCCGGCAGGATCAGCCGATCCCGCCGATGATCGACGGTGTGCACTGGACGTATGTAAGCTGCATCGACACGTCGCGGGACAAGCCCTACGGGTTCGACGCGGACGCGGCACACGCGGCGATGCGGCGGCGCGGCGTCTACTTCTATCGGCGTGAGCTGATGTTCCGCCGCGCCAACTTCCTGCTGGAAGCCGCCTGAGGGTTAGCCGGCCGGGGCGGCGTTGGTTGGCGAGTCCCTGGCCGGTGGCCTCAGGGTCTCTGCAGGCGCTGCCGAGACCCGCGGATGCTGGGGCATGTGACGACGTGCGTCGCCACGACGAGCGCGCGGATCGGCACGCGGTTCAGCGGGAGGTCGGCGAGTCCGCAGGGCTGCCCCAAGGGCGACCGTCGCGGCCGGGTGCCCACCGCGATCGACCCGCGCACGCCGGATCCCCGGACCCTGCTTGAGTCCGAGCCTGTGCGGCGATGCCTGATCCCGCCGGCGCGGAGCCGTCGCCGGGACGACCGCGTTTCCCCGCTGCGGGTCGGGATTTGAGCCCGGATTGCACGGAGGATGGCCCTTGTCGTTCAGGAACGTTCTTGCCGCCTTCGTGCTGGCGGTGGCGGGCGCGGTCCCGGTGCCCGCCTGGGCTTGGGGCGTGCCCGGATGCACCAATCTTCCCGAGTACAATCGGGCGCTGGGCGCCCTGCAGGGGATGACGAGCGCCTGCGACATGAGTGTCGAGGAGGCACGCCGGATCGTCGCGGCCCATGACGGGGTCTCGGCCGGCGCCCCCGCTGTGGAACCGCAGGTATCACCGCCGGCGCGGGTCGGCCCCCGCCGCCGCGGCGCGCGTCATCATCGGCGGGCGAGACCCCTTCGCCACCGCTGAGCGCCCGCCGGTCGGGTGACGGGCACTCAGGGCTCGTCCGAAGCCGGCCGTCCCGCCGCCCAGGCTTTGTCGCGCTCCGCCTGGCGGGCACGCTGCTCGGCCATGTAGGCCTCCTGATCCGCGTTCTCCCGTTTTCGGCGGCGGTCGGCGGCCTTCGCCGCTCGCCTGCGCCATGTCTCCGTCTCGCTTTTCTGACGCAGCAACTCCTCGACGGTGATGGGCGTCACCGCGGCCTTGGGCTGCTCCCAGGCATAGGGCCGCCGTGGCGGCGGCGAACGCGTCGCCCGGGGTTCCGAGGCCTGTCCCGTCCGCGCGACCGCGTCGGCCGCCTCCGCGAGGGTGAGGCCTGCGCCCCGGGCGATGCGCTCGGCGGCCGCGCGCGCGGCCGCGCGCTCGGC
>NZ_JBFUGA010000065.1:0-27500 GCF_056403155.1 Methylobacterium sp. P3_A11 | reverse complement strand
TGATGACTGACCCGGGCGAGCAAGATCTCGATCTGCGAGATCATCACTTCCTCGAAGGATCGGCCCCGGCGGAAGCTCACCTTCAGCGCCGCGTAGATCGCCAGCATGTCGAGGCCGAAGAAGCCGGCCACCGGCCAGAACCCCATGCGCCACGCCCAGACCGACACCGTCAGCGAGACCGCGCAGCAGCCGGTCATCACGACCCGGAAGCCGCGCCGGCTCAGGGATTGATGCGGCCGGATCGTGGCGGTGAAGACGGGCCGGTCGATCGTGTCCGGATCGAGCCCGTAGGGATGGACGGAAGGATTGCCGCTCGCCATGCCATCAATATAACGCGCCGATGCCCGCCAGAAAGACACCCCCGCCCGTGACGGATCGCGCCGCCCGCCGGGGCGCGACGCGCGCCGCGCGGGTTCCTTCGGCGCGCCTCGGTGGAGCTGTCACCCCGGCCGTCACCGCTCAGGTGGAGACGGCTTCCGCGGCGGTCGATCCTGCGACCCTCACCGAGATCTTCCGCCGGTTCCAGGCGGCGACGCCGGAGCCGAAGGGCGAGCTTCACTACGTCAACCCGTTCACCCTGCTCGTCGCCGTGGTGCTCTCGGCCCAGGCGACCGACCGCGGCGTCAACCTCGCTACTGGTCCGCTCTTCGCCGTCGCCGACACGCCGGAGAAGATGATGGCCCTCGGCGAGGACAGGGTCCGCGACTTCGTCCGGACCATCGGGCTGTTCAACACCAAGGCGAAGAACGTCGTGGCGCTCTCGCGCATCCTGGTCGAGGCACATGGCGGCGCCGTACCGGCGAGCCTAGAGGCCCTGCAGGTGCTGCCCGGGGTCGGCGCAAAGACCGCGAGCGTCGTGCTGAACATCGCCTTCGGGGTCCCGCGAATCGCCGTCGACACCCACATCTTCCGGGTCTCGAACCGGATCCCGCTGTTCGTCGGTGCGACCACCGACAAGGTCCAGGCCGGTCTGGAGGCGATCGTGCCCGAACCCTACCGGCTGCATGCCCATCACTGGCTGATCCTGCACGGCCGCTACACCTGCAAGTCCCGCAAGCCCGAATGCCCGCGCTGCCTGATCGCCGACCTCTGCCGCTTCCCGTCCAAGACGACGGCCTAGCGGGTCGATCGCAAGCGGCGGTCGGGCGGCGATGCCCGTTCCGGACACGTCGGAAACAGTCTCCGCAATCCCGCCCTGCGGGCTAACGCGTTGTGCTGGAAGCCCGCTTCGGCTAGTTTGGAGGCGGTCGCCGGGGCCGTCGGGCAGAGGCCGTCCGGCTGCCCGACCTCGCGTCCGGTCGTCGCGCCGCGGATTCCTCTCCATCGTCGCGCATCAGGAGCCTCGGCCCATGGACTTCCTCAAACCACGGTACACGCCTATGAACCGCCGCCGTCGCATCTACGAGGGCAAGGCGAAGGTCCTCTATGAGGGTCCGGAGCCCGGCACGCTCATCCAGCACTTCAAGGATGACGCGACGGCCTTCAACGCGAAGAAGCACGAGGTCATCGACGGCAAGGGCGTGCTGAACAACCGGATCTCCGAGTTCGTTTTTCAGCACCTCAACGACATCGGCGTGCCGACGCATTTCATCCGCCGGCTCAACATGCGCGAGCAGCTGATCCGCGAGGTCGAGATCATCCCCCTCGAGGTCGTGGTGCGCAACGTCGCGGCCGGGTCGCTGGCCACGCGGCTGGGCCTGGAGGAAGGCACCCAGCTGCCGCGCTCGATCATCGAGTTCTACTACAAGAACGACGCGCTGAACGATCCGATGGTCTCCGAGGAGCACATAACGGCCTTCGGCTGGGCGACGCCCCAGGAGATCGACGACATCATGGCGCTGGCGATCCGCGTCAACGACTTCCTGTCGGGGCTCTTCCTCGGCGTCGGCATCCGGCTGGTCGACTTCAAGATGGAGACCGGGCGCCTTTGGGAAGGCGACATGATGCGCATCGTCGTCGCCGACGAGATCTCTCCGGATTCGTGCCGTCTCTGGGACATCAAGTCCTCGGACAAGCTCGACAAGGACCGGTTCCGCAAGGATCTCGGCGGCCTGATCGAGGCTTACACCGAGGTCGCCAAGCGCCTCGGCATCATGTCGGAGAACGAAAAGGTTCAGGGCGGCGGGCCGCGGCTGGTCCAGTAGGCACCGTCAGGCGCGCGGGCGGCGCAGGGGCGTCCGCCCGGTGTCCGGAAATCCTCCACGCAGGCGCGCGTGTGTCGAGAGATCCGGGTCGAAGCCCGGGTGGTAATGGGGGTCCTGCACCAGCAGCGGCCCCCATCGCTTTTTCAGCGCGGCGATCTCGCGATCGTGCCGGGCGCGGGCGTCCGGCGTCCAGCGGCGGCTCGCCGCCTCGCGATGGTGCAGCACCGCCTCGGGGACGAGCAGCGTGCGGTAGCCCGCCGCGTTGAGGCGCAGGCAGAGATCGACGTCGTTGAAATCGACGGCGAAGACGGCATCGTCGAAGCCGCCGACCCTGCGGAACTTCTCCGCCTCGACAACCAGACAGGCCGCCGTGACGGCCGAGACAGCGTGTGTGGTGCGCAGCGCCGCGAGATAGCCCGGGGCGTCACCGGCGAAGTGACGGTGACCATGCGTGACGAGGCCGCCGGTGCCGAGGACGATGCCGCCGTGCTGGATGCGGCCCGCGCCATCGAGCAGCTTGGCGCCCACGGCGCCGATCTCCGGGCGCAGGGCCTGACGGGCCATGAGCGACAGCCAGTCGGGTCGGAACGCCTCGACATCGTTGTTGACGAAGACCAGCAGCCTCCCCCGGGCGCGGGCGGCAGCAGCGTTGTTCATCGCGGCGAAGTTGAACGGCCCGGGACAGGGCACGACATGCGCCCGTCCCGCCTCCTCCAGCCCTCGCAGATACGCGAGGGTCTCCGCCTCGCGACTGTCGTTGTCGCAGACCAGGATCTCGAGCGACGGCCAGTCAGTGCAGTCGCGCAGGCTGTCGAGGCAGGGGCGCAGGAGATCGAGGCGGTCGCGGGTCGGAACGATCAGGCTGGCCAGGGGCGGAGGTTCGGGGAGCGGATGGGCCACCCGTACGAGGCCGTCCGGCGCGACGGCGACGCCGGCCCCGCCCCGCCCGGTCCGGTCGAGGTGCGCGCGCACGATGTCCCGATGGGAGGGGCGGGTAGCCGCCCCGTCCTGGGGCGCGGCGGGGCGGGTGCCGCCACGGCGGACCGACAGGATCTCCGGCAGATGCCCGATCGCGCCAGGGCCGAACCGCTCGGCAATGCGAAACGCGGCCTCGGCAGGGCACCGGGGTTCGAGGTCAGGGCCAAGGGCACTGCACCGGCAGGCCAGGATGAGCCCGAGATAATCGAACCCCGCAAGCCGGTCCGGGTCGAAGACCGGAGGCAGATGGGGCAATACCGGACCGCGGGGCCGGACCTGCACTAGGGCATCGCCGTACACGGCCTGGAGGTCCGGCTCGGCCGCGAAGGCCGCGGCGATCCGCTCCGCCGCGCCGGCGACGATTACCCCCTCCCCGATCAGACGGATGTCGCCGGCCGGATCGGCCGGCGCCGCCGGGAAACGGTCGAGGATCCCGGGCGGCAGCGCGAGCCGATGGTCGATCCCGATGAGGGCCGCCAGCGATTGCCGGGCACGCAGGTGCTTGCCCGCCAACCGCGCCCGTAGGATCGCGGCGCTCTCGCGGGGATGACTTAGGACGCGTTGCAGGGCGCGCGCCATCGCCGGYCAGGAACGCCCCGACGGTCCGAGATAGGACCCGCCTTCGCCGACCGGGGACGGCGTCATTCCAGGTCCTCGCCGAAGGTCGTGAGCGACAGGGCCGGATGGTAGTACGGATCGTGCCGGATCACCGCTCGCCAGCGTTCGGAGAACCGGGCCGCCTCTTCCTCGAAGCGGGCGCGCTTGGCACCGACGGACGGACCGCGGCTGACGGATTCGAGATGGGCCAGCGTCGCGGCCGGGGTCCAGACCGTCTTCCAGCCGGCGGCACCGAGCCGGAGGCAGAAATCCACATCGTTGAAATCGACCGGGAAGGCCGAGGCGTCGAATCCGCCCACCGCCAGATACTTCTCCCGGGAGACGGCGAGGCAGGCCGCCGTGACCGCGGAGACCTCGTGCGCCACGCGGAGGCGCCCCAGATGTCCGGGCGTGTCGCCGGGCCGGCGCCGCAGGATATGCCCGGCCCGGCCGCCGAGGCCGACGACGACGCCGGCATGCTGCAGGGCGCCGTCGCCGTAGAGGAGCTTCGCACCGACCGCACCGACCTCCGGCCGGCAGGCCTGGCGGACCATCGCTTCGAGCCAGCCGGGCTCCAGCACGGCGACGTCGTTGTTGAGCAGCACGACGATCGTGCCCGCGGCCGCCGCGACGCCGGCATTGACCATCGCGGCGAAATTGAACGGCTGCGGGTCCATCAGGATCCGGACGCGCGGGTCGCCGCGCAGGGTCGCGTAGTGCTCGAGCACCGCGGGTTCGGTCGAGCCGTTATCGACGATGATCAGTTCGACCGGCGCGTAGGACGTCTCGTGGAGAACGCCGCGGCAGACACGCGCGATCAGGTCCAGGCGGTCGCGCGAGGGGATCACGACGCTGACCAGGGGTGCCGGGTTCGGGAGAGGCCAGTCCAACCGCACGGTCCCGTCATGGACCGTGGCGTGGGCCGGCAGGGCCGGTCCGCGGCGTGACGCGTCGAGGACGGAAGCCCGGTCCGACGGGTCGAGACCGTCGCCGACGGCGCGGGCCAGGATCCGCGGGACGTGCGCGACCCGCGCGGCGTCGGCCACCGCGGCGATCTGGACGGCCAGGGCAACCTCGGCCATCGGGCCGGCCGGGTGCGGGAGCGCCGCCGCGAGCCAGGAGCCTGACAGGAGCAGGGGAAACCCCGGATAGCCCGTGACGAGGGCGAGGTCCGGGCTCCAGTCCGGCTTCAGGTGCGGTCGGCCATCGAGCCCGATCGCGTCGCCGTAAGCCAGATCCGCCTCCGCGAGGGCCTGAGCCAGCAGTGCCAGGGCCTCGGGCTCCGGCACGTCGCCGGGACGCAGCAGGCACAGGGCGTCGGCCTCGCCGAGGAGATCCGCGAAGGCCGCAGCCTCGTCCCAGGTCTCATGAGACGCCCGCACATCGGCCGATGCTGGCGGTGCGGCGTCCCAGGAAACACGAATGGACGCAGGACGGTGGGTCTGCGCTGCGAGTGCGGCGAGGGTGATTGTCAACGCCGCCGCCTCGCCTGTCCGCGCGAGGACGAGGCACCGGATCCGCAGACTGGCGGAAGCACGGCGCCAGGGCCGGCTGCGTGCGGCGATCCAGGACGGAAAGCCGGCCATCGGCGTCACCGCACAGGCGCCGCGCAGAATGTCGCGGTAGCGTCGCTCCGAGCCGCGGGCGCGTTCGTAGAGTGCGGCGACGCAGCGCCAGGGTCGGCGGAGGAGGCACTGCGCCAGCACGCCGGCGTCGCGCCGGGCGCCGACCCGTTCCAGGACGAAATCGGAGCCGGCACAAAGCTGGATCTCGCGCGCGTCCGACGGGATCAGGCCGAGCCAGTGAGCGAGCCCCTGGGGTGCCCCGGGGAGGACGAAATCCTGAATCGCCCCGCCCGGCCCACGCAGGATGCGGAGGATCGGGCGCTGGGGCGCCACCGCCGGATCGCCGCTGTAGCTCAGCACGATCCAGCCGACGGGATGGTCGGGGAGGACGAGGCGGCGATCGAAGTCGGGATCGTCGGTGGGTTCGAGGCGAAAGCGCGTCTCCCGGCCGAGCCAAAGCTCGCCGCGGCCGGGTTGGAGTGTCAGTCGGGTCGGACCGCCGAGGCGCGCCGCAGCGTCACTGGGCAGCGTCGCCTCCGGTGGCGGGTGCGGCAGCAACCACCGGCTTGCGACGGCGCGGCTTCGCGGCGGCCTTCCCGCCGCCCCCCTTGCCGGCGCCGACGCCTACCGCGATGTCGTACTCGGCCGTCATCGCGGCCGGGACCACGAGTTCGTCGGCGACGATCGTGGCGAAGCCCTGCGCCTCGCCCGGTCCGACGGTGACGCTGGCGCGCTCGACGCGGCTCGAGACGACCTTGCCGTTGTACCGGATCTGGAACGTCACCGGCACATCGAAGCGGCCCGGCGCACCCGCAGGCCCGAGCAGGACATTGACCTCGACGCCCGCCTTGACGGTGAGCGAACCGTCCTTACGCCGCGTGCATTCGCGGGCGAGACGACCGAGGGAGAACTGGGTGCGCACCGCTTCGCCCGCGAGGGTGCGCGACGCGGCGGCTCCCTCGGCGACCTCGACCGGGGGACAGTAAGGCGGATCGAGGCTCTCGGGCTGCGACGGCGGAACCGTCGTGCCGCCGTACTTGAACAGGTTGGTGAAGATGTTGCCCTCTTCGGCCCGGCACGGGGCCGCGGCGGCGACCGTCGCGAGGGAGGCCGCAAGCACGAGGCCGGTCAGCCGGAGAGCGGGGGCAGGCCTCAAAGCGGCGTCCGAGGAGCGCCCCAGAGACCTGTCCGGATGTCCGATCATCGCACGGCTCCCGAGCAACATCGTCATTTCAGGCTGTCGAACCCGGCCGCGAAGCCCTTCATCGACAGCGGAATCCCGACGCCTTCCTCAGGCGTCTGGAAGACGATGAAGGTCGCCTGCGTGCCATTCTTGAACTGACGGATCAGTCCGTCGTCCATCACCACCTCGGCGACGCAGCCCGTGGTCAGGCAGCGGACGAATCCCGCGCGGCCGATATCGGTCTGGTCGATCTTGAGACCGAGACCGGAGGGCAGGAGCACGCCGAGCGGCGCCACCACACGCAGCAGATAGCCGCGATTGTCCGCCGTCTTCAGGACGATGACCACGAGGGTCAGGTTCGGCCGGTCTTCCGCAGCGAGATACTGGACCAGGGCGCATTGCTCGGCCTTCGCACCGGCTGGCGTTTCGCAGCGCAACTGCCAGTCATCGAAGGTCTTGCGCACCATACCTTGGGCCGCGGCCGGTCCGRCGGGCGCGAGCGCCGCCGCAAGGGCGAGGAACACCGGCAGCGCGGCGTGCCAGGCGGCGCGCCGGAAACGAACGAGCCTCGCGTGAAGCGGCACCACCGATTCCTTCGGAACGCTCCGGCCGAGGACCGGCGGGAGCCGTACAATCGGGCGTGTTCCGACCATGGTCAGCCCCGCGCTGTCAAGCGATGCGGGTTCGGTGTTGCCCGTGAGCGCTACCCACGCGGGTCTCTCCGGCCTAGATAGAGCGAGACTGTTCTCCAGCGCCGGATCCTGACGTCGTGATGCGCCCGCTCGTCCTCTCGGCCGCCTGCTTGATGGCCACCCTCGCGCAGGCCGGGGCTCAGTCCCTGCCGGTCGGCGAGACCACGTATGTCGAGCGTTCGCTCAACCACACCGGCACGCTGGTGATCGAGCATCCGCCCGTTGCGGCCAATCCCTATGGTCGCCGCAACGGCCACGCGGCGATCGCAGGCTATTGCCGGGACGGCGGCCTGATCCGTCGCCGGGACGAATTCGGCAATCCGGTGATCATCCGCCAGCGCGAGATCTGCGACAGCGTCGCCCCGCGCACCCTCAATCCCGGTGAAGTCGACCCTCGCCCGAGATGGCCGGCGGACACGGTGGTGCGCCAGCGGGTCCTCCGCGCCAAGGGGTGACGGGCGCCAAGTGGTGACAGGCGCGCGGCCGTCCGCTCAGCCGTAGCGATGCAGGCCGGCGCCGTGGCGCTTGAGCCACGCCTCGGCAACGTCGGTGTCGGGACACATCTCGTTCACGAGCGCCCAGAAGCGGGGGGAATGGTTCATCTCCCGCAGGTGAGCCATCTCGTGGGCGACCAGGTAATCGAGCACCATCGGCGGCGCCAGGATGAGGCGCCATGAGAAGTTCAGCTCGCCACGCGCCGTGCAGGATCCCCATCGGCTGCGGGTATCCCGCAGGGTGACCCGGACCGGCCGCTGCCCGAGTTTCGCGGCATAGCGCCTGATCGCCTCGGCGAGGTCGCGACGGGCCTCGCGCGTCAGAAAATCCCGGACCCGGCGCGCCACGTGGGCGCTCTCGCAGGAGACGGAGATCACCGGCTCGCCCTCGGTGCGCTCAATCTGCACCGGACCGCTGCGCGTCGAGCGCTGGGTAATCCGGTGCGGTTCGCCGCGGAACGGCAGGATGGCGCCGGGCTCGAAGACGGTGCGGGTCGGCACGCGGGCGAGCCGCGCGGCGATCCACCCCGCGTGGCTCGCCGCGAAGCGCTCGGCGGTGTTGATCGCGGTGCGGCTCGGAAGCGTGATCACCGCCTCGCCGGTGGCCGCCGATACCCGCAGGGTGATCCGGCGGGCCGTCGGCCGCCGACGGAGCGCGATGCGCAGGCTGGCCCCCTCGTGCGGGACCTCGAGATGGTCGGGATCGGGTCGACGCAGCAGCGCGAAGGGCATGCGCGACTCTTAGCGGGGCCGGGGCCGGGGCTCCAGATCCCGATCCGCGGAATCGCGGCGCGCCGTTCAGGCGGCGAGGGCTCGGGTCCAGATCTCGGTCTCGGGCAGGACGAGGAGCGCGGCGGCGCTCAGGGCGATCCCGTATGGGATGCCGGTCTTGGCGTCATGCAGATGAAGGGCGAAGGGCATGCGCGCGATCCGGATCGGCAACGGGTGGGTCCGCGCGAACAGGATCGCCAGCGTCAGGGCTCCGCCGATCAGAGAGGCCACCAGAAGGTAGTCTCCGAGGCCGTCTAAGCCGAGCCAGAGAGCCGTAGCGGCCGCCAGCTTGGCATCGCCGCCGCCGATGACGCCGAAGGCGAACAGGGCGAAGGTGACGAGGAGGACGATCGACCCCGCAGCGCAGTGGACACCGATTTCGGCCCAGCTCATCGGACCGGTCAGGGCGAGGAGCGCGAATCCCGCGACGAGCGCCAGCGAGATCCGGTTCGGGATCAGCATGGTCAGCAGGTCGCTGGCGGCCGCGTAGGCCATCAGGAATGGGAAGAGAATGAGCAGTCCGAAGCCTGTCGGACCGAGACTCGTGAGACTGAGACCTGTCATGCCCAGACCTGCCGTCGCTGAACCGACCATCTCGGCGTCCATTTCGTCGATGCCTGTCGCGTCCCGAGGGACCGTTCCGAATCGGCCGTCCGGTGACCGGCCCGGATCACGCGACCGCCGAGCAGTCGGGATCTCGGGAACCAACGTCCCTCCGGCGGCCCGAAACCACCCCGCCCCTCGCCGAGGGGCAGGGGTGTCTCGGACCTGCCGCAGATCGGACGCGTCGCGATCAGTTCAGGTTGCCGGAGATCTGGCTGAACTTCGTGGTGAGGTTGGTTCCGACGGTCTTCAGCGCGGTGATGATCGCGACGGCGATGAGGGCTGCGATCATCCCGTACTCGATCGCGGTGGCACCGGACTCGTCCGAGGCGAAGCGCGTGAAAAGGGTCTTCATGGAAAGCGATCCTTCGATCAACACAGGGCCAGTTAAACTTGCGCGATGACCGATGAAGATTTTCGGGTCTCGATCGGCGGCCTGCACAGACTGCCGATTACGCCTTGAAAATCGGTTAAATCGAGCCCGCACAGTCCTGAAAAGCCGCCTCGCTGCGAGCTTGGTGAAGGTTGGGTTTCATCGATACCGCAGAGAGCGGGCGCTTGGTCTTGCTTAGCGCTTCCTTCACCGGTTCCGCGATAGCCTCGCGCAGCGGGTCGGATCCCGTAGACCGCCCGCCGCCTTGAGGAAACCCGATGCGCCGCACCCTGTCGATTGCGGGCCGAGCCGGCCTCGTCGTCCTGCTGACGGGCGCCGCAGCCGCGGCGGGCCAGCCCGAGCTTCTGCCCGTCGTGACCGTGCTGGTCGATAACGCCAAGGTTCTCCGCCTGCCGGAGAAGACCTCGACCATCATCGTCGGCAATCCGATCATCGCCGAGGTCACGCCGCAGAAGAACGGGGTCCTCGTCCTGACCGGCAAGAGCTTCGGTTCGACCAACCTGATCGCGCTCGACAATGGCGGTGCGATGATCGCGGAGACGACGATCCGGGTCGAGGCATCGCAGGACTCGACCATCACGGTTCAGCGCGGGCTCGACCGGGAATCCCTGTCGTGCACGCCGCACTGCCAGCCGGCGGTGCAGTTGGGCGACTCGGCGACCTATTTCGGCACGACCAGCGGGCAGGCCGACGCCCGGCGCAAGCTCGCCACCGGCAGCGGCGCCGGCGCGGTTCCGGCGGCCGACCACTGACCCCGGCGGCAATTCCGCGAGACACAGGGGTGCAGACTGGGGCATGATCCGTCGCCACTGTCGCGCACAATGATGCCGGCAGCCGCGTCGACGACATGGAGACGTCCCGTCCGATGTCCCTCATCTCCCGCAATCCGCCGCCGCCCTCCGTGGATCCGGCGCTGCTGGCGGCCTTCCGAGACGTCTCGACGGCCACGATCAGCGATTGCCTCTCGCGCATGCCGGTCCTCAACGGCCTGCGCCCGTTCCACCACGACGGCCGGCTCCTCGGCACGGCCTTCACGGTTCAGGTCCGGACGGGCGACAACCTTGCCATCCATCAGGCTCTGGAGGAGGTCCGTCGCGGCGACGTGATCGTCGTCGACGGCGGCGGCGACACGAGCCGAGCCCTCGTGGGCGACATCATGAAGGCCATCGCCGAGAGTCGGGGCGTCGCCGGCTTCGTGATCGACGGCGCCGTGCGCGATACGGCGGCCTTCGCGGATGCGAATTTCCCCTGCTACGCCCGGGCCGCCACTCCGCGGGGACCCTTCAAGGCCGGTCCCGGCGCGATCAACGTGCCGGTCTCCGTCGGCGGCTGGACGGTCAATCCGGGGGACGTCGTGGTCGGGGACCACGACGGCGTCGTGACCTTTCCGCCCGGCTGCGCCCCGGACCTGCTCGCAGCCGTCCACGCGCAGATGGCCCGCGAGGAGGAGGTTCTCGTCCTCATCCGGGCCGGCCGCTACGACGGCCGCTACGCCCGGGTCGCGAAGGGCTGATCCTCCGGGGATCGCTCGGAGTCATGCAAACGCCGCCACAGGGCGTCGGCCGCATCGCTCCGGCTCTCGGGTGAGCGGAACAGGCGGATCTCCAGCGGAACGGTGCGATCCTCTGGCCCGGCCCGGACCAACCGGCCCTGCGCCGTGGCCGCCTCTGCCAGTGTGAGCGGGAGCCACGCGACGCCGTCGCCCTCGCACGCCATGGTCATGAGCGTTGCCGCGAGGTGCGAGGTGAAGACCGGCGCGTGGCCCGATGCCGCGCCGCTCGCGGCCAGGATCCGACCGAGCCCCGAGGCGGTGCCATAGGCGAGGTACCGGACCGGACAGCCCAGGGGCCAGAGCGGTGCTCCCATGTCCGACGGGGCGCAGAGCGGCACCAGGCAATCGCCGCCGATCCGGACGGAGTCGTAGCGACCCTCGTCGAGACGCATGGGGACATCGGCGTGATGGTGGCAGAGCAGAAACTGCACCTCGCCGGCCAGCATGATGGCCTCGCAGGCCGCCATGCTGTCCGAGATCAGGTTGAGCGCGCCGAGGGTCTCGAAGGGCGCATGCTGCCGGATCCAGCCGGGGAAGAACGTGAACGAAAGGGCGTGCGTGGCCGCAATCGCCAGGCTCGCGCCCGCGCGAGCGCCGGCCGCGCGGGCTTCGCGGCGCGCCCGATCCAATCCGCGCACAAGGTCCTCGGCATGCGGCCGGAAACCCGTCCCGGCGGCGGTCAGGGTCGCACCCTGGGCGCCCCGCAGGAACAGCGGCGCCCCGATCCACGCCTCCAGGGCTCGGATGCGACGGCTGAAGGCCGGCTGCGTGACGTGCCGAGCCTCGGCCGCCCGCGAGAAGGTCCGGTGCTCCGCGAGGGCGAGGAAATCCTTCACCCAGTCCAGGTCCATGGGATCCTCCCCGGCGGCGGTTCGCGGCCGATGCCGGCCCTGCATCGCGTACCGCGGAAACGGCATTGGCGATCCCCGCTCGGCCGACGCTAAGGCATCCGGACGCACCCGGGAGACACAGACATGCGCATCGTCGACGTCCGCGAAGTCACCAAGCCGATCGCCTCGCCGATCCGGAACGCCTACATCGACTTCACCAAGATGACCACGAGCCTCGTCGCGGTGGTCACCGACGTGGTTCGGGACGGGCGCCGGGTCGTCGGCTACGGCTTCAACTCCAACGGCCGCTACGGCCAAGGCGGCCTGATCCGCGAGCGCTTCCGCGATCGGATCCTGGAGGCGGAAGCGGAGAGCCTCCTGACGGATGCAGGCGACAACCTCGATCCGCGGCGGATCTGGGCCGCGATGATGCGGAACGAGAAGCCGGGTGGTCACGGCGAGCGCTCCGTCGCGGTCGGCACCCTCGACATGGCGGTGTGGGACGCTGCGGCGAAGATCGCCGGCCAACCGCTGTTCCGGATGCTGGCGGCGCAGACGGGCCGCGTCGCCGACCCGCGCGTCTTCGTCTACGCGGCGGGCGGCTACTACTATCCCGGCAAGGACGATTCCGCCCTTCGGGCCGAGATGCGCGGCTACCTCGACCGCGGCTACACGGTGGTGAAGATGAAGATCGGCGGCGCCCCGATCGAGGAGGACCGGCGTCGGATCGAGGCTGTGCTCGCCGAGATCGACGGGCGGGGGCGCCTCGCCGTGGACGCCAACGGGCGCTTCGATCTCGAGACGGCCATTGCGTATGCCCGGATGCTCCGGGACTATCCGCTGTTCTGGTACGAGGAGGCCGGCGACCCGCTCGACTACGCCCTCCAGGCAGCCCTCAGCCCCTACTATCCCGGATCGATGGCGACGGGGGAGAACCTGTTCTCGCACCAGGATGCCCGCAATCTCCTGCGCTACGGCGCCCTGCGGCCCGACCGCGACTGGCTGCAGTTCGACTGCGCCCTGTCGTACGGCTTGGTGGAGTACCTGCGCACCCTCGACGTCCTGGCGGAATTCGGCTGGTCGCCGTCCCGCTGCATCCCGCACGGCGGGCACCAGATGTCGCTCAACATCGCGGCCGGCCTCGGGCTCGGCGGAAACGAGAGCTACCCGGACCTGTTCCAGCCCTATGGCGGCTTCCCGGACGGGGTGCGGGTGGAGGATGGGCATATCGTGATGCCGGACCTGCCAGGCATCGGCTTCGAGGGCAAGGCGGACCTGATCTCGGTCATGCGCGACCTGGCGGAGTAGCCGGCTCCGGGATCGGACGAGGCTTGCGGAGCGCGGCGGGGCGGTGGACCATGGCGCCATGGAATCCGGCCCCCTCACCTACGCCATTGGCGATATCCACGGCTGCGCCGCCCTCCTCGACGACCTGCTGGAGCGGATCGCCGAGCATGCCGGCGACCGTGCCCATCGGCTGGTCTTCCTGGGCGACTACATCGACCGGGGTCCCGACAGCGCCGCGGTCCTGCGCACCGTCAGCCGCCTGAACTGGGCCGAGCCGGAGCGCGTCACCTGCCTGATGGGCAATCACGAACGGATGCTGCTCGACGCGCTCCAGACCCGAAGCGCCGCCGCGCACTGGCTGTACAACGGCGGCGAGGCGACGCTGGATTCCTTCGGCGCCCGGGACCCCACCGGCATTCCGCGGGATACGCTCGACTGGATCGAGGCCTTGCCGACGCTGCACGGCGATCGTGCCCGCTGGTACGTGCATGCCGGTCTGAGACCCGGCGTGGCGGCGCCGGACTCCGACCCGCATGATCGCCTCTGGATCCGGGAGCCGTTCCTGGAGGACGAACACGATTTCGGACGTCACGTGGTCCACGGCCACACCCCGCAGCGGAGCGGACGCCCGGAGGTGTGCCGGTTCCGCACCAATCTCGATACGGCAGCGGTCTACGGCGGCACGCTCACCGCGGGGGTGTTCTCCGACGGGCAGGGACCGGCGCTGGAGTTCCTGCAGGTCGGGGCCGGGTGAGGCGTAGCGATGCGTCAGGCGGCTCGGCGCGCCGGCATCAGCGCACACAGGATCCCGGCGAGCCATCCGGCCATCAGGGCGAAGCCGCCCGTCGGCGCGGCCATCGGGAACAGCGGGTGCTGGAGCCACGTGCGCACCGCGAGGTCACCGCAGAACAGGATCAACCCGAGGACCAGCAGCCCGGCCGCCACGCGGGCGAGGGCCACCCGGATGAAGCCGGCGGCCCCCAATCCGACCAGCGCGAGGATGGCCGGGGCGTGGAACAACAGGAACTGCGCCGCCGTCTTGAGCGAGTCGGCGCCAGGAATATGCGCGGCGGCAGCACTGAGCGCCACGCCGAGGAGGCCCGCGAGGCAGGCGAGCGCCGCGAACGCGCGGTCGACGCCCGAACCTCTCACGCGCCCCTCTCGACCAAGAGCTTTGCGATCGCCGCCCGCAGCTCCGGCACGCCAAGATCGTCCCGGCTCGAGGTGAGGATCACCTGCGGATAGGCAGCGGGACGCTTGGCGAGGCCCGCCTCGATCCCGGCGATGCGACTCGCAACCTCGCCCTTCTTGAGGGAATCGCCCTTGGTCAGAACGACCTGATAGCTCACCGCCGCCTTGTCGAGGCCGTCGAGCACGTCCGTGTCGATCGACTTGAAGCCGTGCCGGGCGTCGATCAGCATGAACACCCGGGCGAGGCTGGCACGGCCCTTGAGATAGGCATGGATCAGCCGGGTCCAGGCCTCGACCTTGGCCTTCTCGACGGCCGCATAGCCGTAGCCGGGCATGTCGACGAGCGACAGGCGCTCGCCGATCCGGAAGAAATTGAGCTGCTGCGTCCGTCCCGGCGTGTGCGAGGTCCGCGCGAGGGTGTTGCGGCCGGTGAGCGCGTTGATCAGGCTCGACTTGCCGACGTTCGAGCGCCCCGCGAAGGCGATCTCGACGCCTTCCATCGGCGGGAGGCGGTCGAGGGTCTGGGCGGCCGCGTAGAAGTCGGCCGCGCCGGCGAACAGGAGGCGGCCGGCCTCGGTGAGGTCGGCCGCGTCGTCGTTGGTTTCGGTCACGCAGGCTCCGCCCGTCAGCTCTTGGTGGCCGCCGCCTTGTTGCCGGCACCGCGCCGGAACGTGCTGCGCAGATTGTCCCACAGCTCCACCTTCACGCCGTTGCGGCGCATGATGATGTACTGCTGGGTCACCGACAGCGTGTTGTTCCAGGCCCAGTAGATCACGAGGCCGGCGGGGAACGACCCCAGCATGAAGGTGAACACGATCGGCATGAAGGTGAAGATCTGCGCCTGGACCGGGTCCGGCGGCGCGGGGTTCATCTTCATCTGGACGAACATGGTCACGCCCATGATCAGCGGCCAGACGCCCAGGTGCACGAAATCGGGCGCCGGGAAGGGCAGCAGGCCGAACAGGTTCACGATGCTCGTCGGATCCGGTGCCGCGAGGTCGTGGATCCAGCCGAAGAACGGCGCGTGGCGCATCTCGATGGTGATGAACAGCACCTTGTAGAGCGCGAAGAAGACGGGGATCTGGATCAGGACCGGCCAGCAGCCCGYGACCGGATTGATCTTCTCCTTCTTGTACAGCTCCATCGTGGCCTGCTGCGCCTTGAGGCGGTCGTCCTTGTAGCGCTCGCGGATGGCGGCCATCTCGGGCTGCACGGCCTTCATCTTGGCCATGGAGACGTAGGACCGGTTCGCGATCGGCAGGAACAGCAGCTTCAGGCAGAAGGTCACCACCAGGATCGAGACGCCGAAATTGCCGAACAGGTGGTAGAAGAAGTCCAGCGCCCGGAACATCGGCTTGGTGATGAAGAAGAACCAGCCCCAATCGATCATCAGATCGAAGTGCTTGATGCCGAGGTCCTTCTCGTAGTTGTTGATCAGGTTGACTTCCTTGGCGCCCGCGAACAGCCGCTGCGTCGCGGTGGCCGAGGCCCCGGCAGCCAGGTTCACGGCGTCGCCGCGCACGCTCGCCTGGTAGACGTTGGTGGTGCCGTCGGTGCGGTCGGTGAAGGCGCCCGTGTAGGGCGTGTCCTGGTCGGGGATCGCGGCCGCGGCCCAGTACTTGTCGGTGATGCCTACGAAGCCGCCAGTCACGCCGGTCCAGGCCTTGCCCTTGGTGTTGGCGCCGCCGTAGGCGCCCTCCTTGGCGAGCTTGTCGTAGGTGAGTTCCTGCAGGCCGTCGTTGCCGAGGTAGCCGATCATGCCCTCGTGCAGGACGTAGTAACCCTGGGTGTGCGGCTTACCCCAGCGCGAGACGAGGCTGTAGGGGTAGAGCGTGATCGCGCCCGAGCCCTTGTTCTCGACCTCGTCGCGGACTGTGAACATGTACTTGTCGTCGACCGCGATGATGCGCTTGAAGACGAGGCCGGCGCCGTTGTCCCAGGTCAGGGTCACCGGCATGCCGGGCGACAGGGTCTTGCCCTCGCTGGTCCAGAGGGTGTCGTTGTTGGGCAGCGGCCCGGCATTGGCGCCGACCCAGCCGAACTCGGCGTAGTAGGGCGTCTCGCTGCCGGCGGGCGAGAACAGAACGATCTCGGGGCTCTTGGGGTCGACGGTCTCGTGATAGTTCTTGAGTGAGACATCGTCGACGCGGCCGCCCTTCAGGGCGATCGAACCGGAAAGCGCCGGGGTCTCGATCCGGATGCGCGGCGAACGGGCCAGCGCCGCCTCGCGGGCGACCGGAGCGGCCTGCCCCGGCACGGTACCGGGCGCGGGGGCGGCCGGGCCGCCTTCCTTGGGCGATGGCGAAGGCACACCGTCCGGAGTTACGCCCGGGGGCTGCTGCTGTTGCTGCGCGGCCTTGTTCTGCGCCTCGATCAGACGCTGCTGCTCCACGCGCGGGCCGGCCACGAAGTACTGCCAGCCCAGCAGCACCAGCAGCGACAGGCCGATGGCCACGAACATGTTCGTCTTGTCATTGCCCATCAGGGACACCGCCGCACGCGTTCGGAGTGGCAACAGGCGCGGAGCCAGCCCCGTCGGACCGGGCCGCGCCTGTGATTCGGGGATCTGTGACGCGCGGGTGCGACGAAGCGATGTCCGCTCCCTCGGCCGCGGGCGCCTGCGCAGGGCTTGCGCCCATGGCGCGCTGAGAAGGTGCGTCTTTGGAGCGCCGGCCGCCGGATCGCCCGGGAGGCCGCTCGCCGCGCCCGCCCGTGGACGGCCGGATCACGGCCGGAATTGCGCGGCGGAGGTCCGCCGCGAGCGTGTCGAACGGCGCATGCAAGGCCGGGCGCCGGGCGATGAGCACGATATCCGCCGGCTGGACCGCCACGTCGGACGGCAATTCGGGGGCGATCACGTTCAGGGCGGCGCGGAGGCGTCGGCGGATGCGATTGCGCTCCGTGGCGTGCCCCACGCGCTTCGTGATGGTGAAGCCGAGCCTCAGCCCTCTCGGGCTCTCGGTGCCCTCGGCCTGCGGCGTCCTCAGGCGACCCTGCGCGGTCATCCGATCGGTATGGAACCGACGTCCCTCGGCAGCCGCTAGGAAGTCAGGCCGCTTCTTGAGCCGCTCGATCGTCGCCATCGATGGTTCGATCCCGGCTGATCCCCTCCCCCGCGGCACGGCCGCCCTTCGACGGCGCGCCGGCGCGGGTCCTAGAGCCTCAGGCCGACAGGCGCTTGCGGCCGTGGGCGCGACGGCGCGCGATGACCTTGCGGCCGCCGGCGGTGGCCATGCGCGCACGGAAGCCGTGGCGGCGCTTACGGACGAGCTTGCTCGGCTGGTAGGTTCTCTTCATGGCTCAGAGCCTTCAAAGGTCGAGGCGCGCTCGCGGGCGGCTGATGCCGCACCCGACCTTCACGCGTCCTTGGTTGTCTGCAAACACGAAGGGCGCCCATGCGGGGCGCCACGTCGCGAGTGGCGGGCTTATGGCGGAAGGGTCCCGCGAAGTCAACGTTTCGCCGGCCTCAATGACCTTCGAATTGCATGAGGGTGCGCACCTCGACGCCCATGTCGCGCAGGCGCTGTGCGCCGCCGATCTCGGGCAGGTCGATCACGAAGCAGGCAGCCACGATCTCGGCGCCGATCTTCTGCAGCAGGTTGACGGCCGCGGTGGCGGTACCCCCGGTGGCGATCAGGTCGTCGACCAGCAGGACCCGGTCGCCCGGCTTCACGGCGTCGACGTGAATCTCGATCTCGTCGGTCCCGTATTCGAGGGCGTAGGCCATCGAGACGGTCGTGTGGGGGAGCTTGCCCTTCTTGCGGATCGGCACGAAGCCGCAGGACAGCTGGTGGGCGATGGCGCCGCCCAGGATGAAGCCGCGGGCCTCGATGCCGGCGACCTGATGGACGTGTCCGCCCGCGTAGGGATGCACCAGCGCATCCACGGCCCGCCGGAAGGCGCGCGGATCGCTGAGCAGCGTGGTGATGTCGCGGAAGATGATCCCGGGCTTCGGATAATCCGGAATCGAGCGGATCGATTCCTTCAGGGCGACGTGGCGGCGGGCTTCCATGCGTTCGGCCTTCCGTGGAGAACCGCGGGCTTAAAGCAGAAGCCCGGCGCCCTGACCAGTTCGCGACTCGAGCCTCGTCCCGGATCCGGGAACCGAGACGCGGCGCCAGAGTCTTGGTTTCGCATCATCGTTTCCGAAGGTCGGGGCGCACCTGTCGGGACGATGCCTGGGCTCAGGCCGCCTGGACCTTCTTGAGGATGGCGACGAGTTCCCGGTGCAGCCCCTCGTTGCCGCAGGCCACCGAGCGCGGCGCCAGCGGCTCGGCGGCGCCGTCCGCCGAGGTCACGAAGCCGCCAGCCTCGCGGACCAGGATCACGCCGGCGGCGAAATCGTAGGTCTGGAGGTCGCGCTCCCAGTAGCCGTCGAGGCGCCCGCAGGCGACGTAGGCCATGTCGAGGGCCGCCGAGCCCATCCGGCGGGTGCCGCCGGCCACCG
Source organism: Methylobacterium sp. P3_A11 (assembly GCF_056403155.1). Lineage (NCBI taxonomy): Bacteria > Pseudomonadati > Pseudomonadota > Alphaproteobacteria > Hyphomicrobiales > Methylobacteriaceae > Methylobacterium > Methylobacterium sp. P3_A11. The sequence continues at coordinate 8,772 of NZ_JBFUGA010000065.1, read as the reverse complement.
CCATCACGGCGCCGAGTTCGCGCAGGAGGCGCGGATGGCTGCCGCGGCCGAGATAGGGCGTGCCGTAGCCGATGAGCGCGTCGGCCATGTCCTGCCGGCCGGAGACGCGCAGGCGCCGGTTGTTGAGGTAGGCGCCCTTGCCACGCTCGGCGACGAACAGCTCGTCCTTGATCGGGTCGAAGATCACGCCGGCCACGATCTGGCCCTCGCGCTCGAGGCCGACCGAGACCGCGAAGTGCGGTACGCCGTGCAGGAAGTTCGAGGTGCCGTCGAGGGGATCGACGTGCCAGGTGTGGCTCTTGTCGGTGCCCTCGATCACGCCGTTCTCTTCCAGCACGAGGCTGTAGCCCGGGCGCGCCTTCATCAGGGCGTCGCGCACCACCTCCTCGGCCTTGCGGTCCGCGGCCGAGACGAAGTCGCCGGGGCCCTTCCGCGAGACCTGGAGATTCTCGACCTCGCCGAAGTCGCGGCGCAGGCCCCGGGCGGCCTTGCGCACGGCATCGACCATCACGGTCATGAGCGGAGAGGAGATCATGGTCGGACTTTTCGCAGGAAGGATTGGCCCCGTCGTTACAGGCCGGTGGCGGAAAAGACGAGACGGGCATGGGACATGGGAGCGGTGCGCGTGGCCCTCGCACCGCGACGGCCAGGGTTGAACGCCTGCTGTGGTCGAGCGATGGCTCATCCGCCTTCACGCCGCCCGCCAACGGGGCAGGGCTTCCGACGGCCTGTCGCGGAGGAGCGCGGGGTCCCTACTCCGCCGCCTCGACGAACACCGTCCCGGCCCGGGGCAGATCCAGGGCTTCCCAGGTCTCGGCGAGGGCGGCGGAGAGCCGGGCGATGTGGGTCGCGTCGTGGAACGGCGAAGGCGTGATGCGCAGCCGCTCGGTGCCGCGGGGCACCGTCGGGTAGTTGATCGGCTGGATGTAGATGGCGTGGTGCTCCAGCAGGTGGTCGGCCGCCGCCTTGCACAGCTCGGCGTCGCCGACCATCACCGGCACGATGTGGGTCTCGGTCTCGAGGACCGGGAGGCCGGCCTCGGTCAGGGCCGCCTTGGTGGCGGCAGCCTGCCGCTGATGCGCCTCCCGCTCGGCGCTCGAGCGCTTGAGGTAGCGCACCGAGGCCCGGGCGGCAGCCGCCACCGCAGGCGGCAGAGCTGTCGTGAAGATGAAACCGGGCGCAAAGCTGCGCACGGCGTCGCAGATCGCCGCCGATGCGGCGATGTAGCCCCCGACGCAGCCGAAGCCCTTGGCCAGGGTCCCCTCGATCACGTCGACCCGGTGCATCACGCCGTCGCGCTCGGCGATGCCGCCGCCCCGCGGACCGTAGAGGCCGACCGCGTGGACCTCGTCCAGGTAGGTCATCGCCCCGTAGCGGTCAGCGAGGTCGCAGATCCGGCCGATCGGCGCCACGTCGCCATCCATCGAGTAGACCGACTCGAACACGATCAGCTTGGGCCGGTCGCCCGCGTCCCGCAGCAACTCCTCCAGGTGCTGGAGGTCGTTGTGGCGGAAGATCTTCTTCGCGCAGCCGGAATGGCGCACGCCCTCGATCATCGAATTGTGGTTGAAGGCGTCCGACAGGATCAGGCAGTCCGGGATCAGCTTGGCGATGGTCGAGATGCCGGCCTGGTTCGAGACGTAGCCCGAGGTGAAGACGAGGCCCGCCTCCTTGCCGTGTAGGTCGGCGAGTTCGCGTTCGAGGTCGACCAGCGGCGAGGAGTTGCCCGCGATGTTGCGGGTGCCGCCAGCGCCGACGCCGCAGCGGGCAGCGGTCTCGGTCATCGCCGCGACGACCTCCTTGTGCTGCCCCATGCCGAGGTAGTCGTTGGAGCACCACACGGTGATCTCGGTGGTCTTGCCTTCGGGCTGACGCCACTTGGCGGTGGGAAAGCGCCCAGAGATGCGCTCGATATCGGCGAAGACGCGATAGCGTCGCTCGCCGTGCAGCTGGTCCAGGGCGCCACGGAAATAGGACTCGTAGCCAGAGCCGGCGCGCGTCGATCCCGCGGCGGCGAGCATCGTGCTGGGCATCCGGGTGACGGTCATCGAGCGTCCTTCGCGTGTTCGGCCGCGCGGGCGACACCACTTGCGGTGTCCCAGGCCCGCGATCGAGGTTTGGCCTCGGTCCAGTCCTTCGTATGAGGGGTGGAAGATACGCGCGGATCTGGAACTGGTTCAAGGTAAGGTTCCGGCATCGCAGCGTTGCATCCGTTGAGAGGCACGCCCGAACCGGCTAGCGTTGCGGCCGATCTTCCGGCTCTCTTCACGGATCAGGACGCAGCGTTCCCCCATGTCGTCACGCGGGTCGAGCATGTTTGCTTCGGCGGCCCAGGCTCCTTGCCTGCGGCGACGAAGGGTCGCGCGATGAGTGAATCCAAGGATGCGCGCACCGCGCGCCTGAAGGCGGCGCTCCGTCAGAACCTGCGCCGCCGGAAGGCCCAGGAACGCGGCCGGGCCGAGGTCTCGCCTGCGGCCGATGCGGAGCCCCTCCGGGAAGAGCGCGAAACCCGCGGTCCCGATTCCGACAAATCCGGTCTATAGCACCGGCCAAGCCTGGGCGCCGGCGCCCGCGAGGAACACGGCCGCGTGCCCCAGTGGGGCGCGGCCCGAGGACACAGTATGGACCGCATCCACATCACCGGCGGCACGCCGCTCAACGGCGTGATCCCGATCTCGGGCGCCAAGAATGCGGCGCTGCCGCTGATGATCGCGAGCCTTCTCACCGGCGAGACGCTCGAACTCATCAACGTGCCGCGGCTGGCCGACATCGCGGCGCTGACGCGGATCCTCGGCAATCACGGCGTCGACCACATGGTCGTCGGCAAGCGTCCGGGTCAGACCACCGAGACCGGTCAGACCATCCGGCTCACCGCCTCGAACGTCATCGACACCACGGCGCCCTACGAGTTGGTCTCGACCATGCGGGCCAGTTTCTGGGTGATCGCACCGCTGCTCGCCCGGTTCGGCGAGGCGAAGGTGTCACTTCCCGGCGGCTGCGCCATCGGCACCCGCCCGGTCGACCTGCTGATCATGGCCCTGCAGAAGCTCGGGGCCGAGATCGACATCGATGCCGGCTACGTGGTCGCACGGACCAAGAACGGCCTGCGCGGCGCCGAGATCGCCTTTCCGAAGGTCACGGTCGGCGGCACGCACGTGGCCCTCATGGCCGCCGCCCTCGCCTACGGGACCACGGTGATCGAGAACGCCGCCCGCGAGCCGGAGGTGGTCGATCTCGCCGAATGCCTGAACAAGATGGGCGCCAAGATCCGCGGCGCCGGCACGCCGCATATCGAGATCGAGGGCGTGGCCCGGCTGGGCGGCGCCCGCCACGCGGTGCTGCCCGACCGGATCGAGACCGGCACCTACGCGATGGCGGTGGCGATGGCCGGCGGCGACGTCGTCCTCAAGGACACGCGGGCCGACCTCCTGCATTCGGCCCTCGACGTGCTCTCGACCACCGGCGCCGAGATCAGCCAGGTCGAGGGCGGGATCCGCGTGCGCCGCAACGGCGCCGGCATCGCCGCGGTGGACGTGACCACGGACCCGTTCCCGGGCTTCCCCACGGACCTGCAGGCGCAGTTCATGGCGCTGATGACGCTGGCCAAGGGACAGTCGCATATCCGCGAGACGATCTTCGAGAACCGGTTCATGCACGTGCAGGAACTCGCCCGTCTCGGCGCCAAGATCCGCCTCGAGGGCGATCTCGCCATCGTCGAGGGCGTGGAGCGGCTGAAGGGCGCGCCCGTGATGGCGACGGACCTGCGCGCCTCGGTGTCGCTGGTCATCGCCGGTCTCGCCGCCGAGGGGGAAACCCAGATCAACCGGGTCTATCACCTCGACCGCGGCTTCGAGGCGCTGGAAGCCAAGCTCAGCCGCTGCGGCGCACAGATCGAGCGCGTGCGGGCGTGATCGCATGACGCGGCGCGGGTCCGGCGGCCCGCGCGCTCAGTCCTCGATCCGGCCACGGGCATGTCCGAAACCGGAAATCCCGCACCCGCAGGGTGTGTCGGGCGGTGYGGCCCGGGTCAGGCAGGTACCGCGGGCGGTGACGCAGACGCTATCGGCCTCCCGGCGCCGCTCGGTGCGATAGCGCCAGCGCGGCCGGGGCCGGTCGTCGGCGTCATCGGGCGGCGGCGGCCAGTCCGGGCCGAAATCCGCCGGCGGTGGCGGGGGCCTGTACCGGGGCGGCGCGTCGTCCGCCCGGTCGGTGCCCGGCCGACCGTAGATGTAGGGTCTCGCGTTTGGACCCATCTGCGCGCCAGCCGGATCGGCGGCGGGCAGCCCAAGCGCCAGTGCGGTCACGGCCGCGCTTACGATGTGCTTCCACATCTGACATCCTGCCTGAAATCCACCATCGTGGCTTCTAGGCGCCCGCGCTGGGCCAAGCCTGGGCCGTGGCGACATCGCGACCCCCAAGCCAGCCGTTGCCCGAACGGGACCGCGCCGCTACCTACGCCCTGCCGCGGGGCACTTTGCCGCCCGACCCGCGACCCGTGTTTCCCGAGGACCCCCTGCATGGAGCTGCTCAGGCTCGCCGCCCTCGACACCGAGGACCTGACCGTGATCTCCGCGCACCTGCAGGATGCGATCCTCCGGCCGGAGGACCTGACGTATCTCGCCGGCGAGCAGCGCTTCCTCATGGCCGCGCGGCGCTTCGACTGGACGCCGGACGCCCCGCCCCGGCGGCGCCTCAGCGGCCTGCATTTCGAGCGCGTCCGCAGCGTCAAGAGCCGCGGCCTGACGCCGGGCGACAACACTCCGATGAGCCTGCTCGCCCTCACCTTCGAGCCGACGGATGCGCCTTCCGGGTATATCGACCTGGTCTTCTCCGGCGGAGCGGCCCTTCGGCTGGAGGTCGAGTGCATCGAAGTCCGGATGAAGGACCTCGGCCCGGTCTGGGAATCCGCCACGCGCCCCGGCCACGACATCGACACGACCGATACGGCCGCCGGCCCGGCGGCCTGACGCGAGACGAAAGGCTTCCCGATGGTCCGGCTCGACAGCAGCGATCCGAATTTTGCCGCCGCCTTCGCGCGTCTCCTGACGGTGAAGCGCGAAATCGCCGAGGACGTGGACGAGGCCGTGCGCGGCATCATCGCGGACGTCGTCGCCCGCGGCGACGCGGCGCTGGTCGACTTCACCCGGCGCTTCGACCGGCTCGGCGGCGATTTTTCCGCCGGGCACCTGCGCGTCACCGAGGCGGAGATCGCCGCAGCGGTCGCGGCCTGCCCGCCGGATTCCCTAGAGGCCCTGCGCCTCGCCGCCGAGCGGATCGAGAGCTTCCATCGGGCTCAGCGGCCCGCCGATCACCGCGCCACCGACGCCCTGGGCGTCACGGCCGGCTGGCGCTGGACGGCGCTGGAATCGGTAGGACTCTACGTTCCGGGCGGGACGGCGAGCTATCCCTCCTCGGTGCTGATGAACGCGCTTCCGGCCCGGGTCGCCGGCGTGCCGCGGATCGTCATGGTGGTCCCCACTCCGGACGGCCAGATGAACCCGCTGGTCCTGGCCGCGGCGCAGCTGTCCGGCGTGCACGAGGTCTACCGGGTGGGTGGCGCCCAGGCGGTCGCGGCGCTCGCCTACGGGACCGCCACCATCGCGCCGGTCGCCAAGGTCGTCGGACCCGGCAATGCCTGGGTGGCCGCGGCCAAGCGCCGGGTCTTCGGCCAGGTCGGGATCGACATGATCGCCGGTCCCTCCGAGGTGCTGATCCTGGCCGACGGGCACGCCAATCCGGACTGGATCGCCGCCGATCTGCTGGCGCAGGCCGAACACGACGTGGCCGCCCAGGCGATCCTGATCACCGACAGCGCCGAACTCGCCGATGCCGTAGAGGGCGCGGTGGAGCGCGCCCTCACGACCCTGCCGCGCCAGGAGATCGCCCGGGCGAGCTGGCGCGACTACGGCGCCGTCATCCGGGTGCGGGACTTCGACGAGGCCGTCCCGCTCGTCGATCGCCTCGCCCCCGAGCACCTCGAGATCGAGACGCAGGATGCGGAGGCGCTCGCCGCCAAGGTGCGCAACGCCGGCGCGATCTTCCTCGGGTCGCACACCCCGGAGGCAATCGGCGACTATGTCGGCGGCCCCAACCACGTCCTGCCGACCGCCCGTTCGGCCCGGTTCTCCTCCGGCCTCGGGGTTCTCGACTTCATGAAGCGGACGACGATCCTCGCCTGCACGCCGGAGAGCTTGCGGGCGCTCGGTCCGGCGGCGATAAGCCTCGGCCGGTCGGAGGGCCTTGAGGGGCATGCCCGCTCCGTCGCGATCCGGCTGAACCTGTGAGGTTTTGGGGATGGCGGAGAAGCAGCGCGGGCCGAACCGCCTCGCGAAGGTTAGCCTGGACGAGGCGTCCATCGCCCGGGGCAACCCGGATCAGGAGCACGAGCGGGCGATCGCGCTGTTCGACATCCTGGAGGACAATTGCTTCGCGATCCCGGATCGGGAAGGCCCCTACGCCCTGACGCTCGGCCTCGTCGAGAATAAGCTGTCCTTCGCGATTGCGACGGTCGACGGCGAGCCGGTGATGACCCACCTCCTGTCCCTCACGCCGTTCCGGCGGGTGATCCGCGACTACGAGATGATCTGCGAGAGCTACTACAACGCAATCCGCACCGCCTCGCCCTCGCAGATCGAGGCGATCGACATGGGCCGGCGCGGGCTTCACAACGAGGCGTCCGAGACCTTGAAGCAGCGCCTGGACGGCAAGGTCGACCTCGACCACGACACGGCGCGGCGCCTGTTCACCCTGATCTTCGCCCTGCACTGGAAGGGCTAGGGTGCCCTCCGCGCCGACCGGCGATGGCTGAGCCCATTCCCGCGTCTCCGCCCGACGCTCCTGCGAAGAAGCGGCGGGTGCAGTCCGTCCTGTTCATGTGCAACTACAACGCCGTGCGCTCGGTGGCGGCGGAAGCGATCGCGCGCGCCTATTTCGGCAAGTCCACCTATGTGCAATCAGCCGGGGTCCGCTCCGGCGAGCCCACCGACCCGTTCATGATCGCGGCCCTCGACGAGGTCGGGATCGACGCGACCCGGCACCGCCCGCGCACCATCGAGGAACTGGAGGATTGGGAGGGGCTGAACTTCGACCTGATCATCACCCTCGCCCCGGAGGCGCATCACCGGGCGCTCGATCTGACGCACACCCTCGCGGCCGATGTCGAATACTGGCCGACCCCGGATCCGACGCTGGTGCAGGACGCCTCCCGGGAGCAGCGCCTCGAGGCCTACCGGGATGTCCGCGACGGGCTCACCCGGCGGATCAAGGCCCGTTTGAAAGCCTGACGGCGCAGGATCCGGCTTCCGGGAGCCGGATTATCGATCGTCCGCTGGCCGTCGCCGTGCGACCTTGGGCCGCTTCGCGCGGAACGTCGAAGCTAAAACCAAGCATCGGGCGTTGAAAAAATCTGCTATACGTTTTGCCGTACTGTCCGATTCGGCAGAAATCAAATGCCTATCCACAAAAATATAAGCGTATCGGCAATTCTTTATATCATTTCTACAGTGAACTCATTTCCACAATGGGATCCTTCAGGAATCCTACTCAGCGTTCCCGTCACGAACAGCTGCGCGATGACATCCGGAAAGGTCGCGGCTCTCAGTTCAGGCACCCTATTCTATTGTCCCTCACGGGCATCGCAAATCGATGCCCAGATATCAGACGCGAGTCATTTCTACGTCGTTCACGAATACGGCCTCCTAGCCGTCCAAACCACGTCCCGGAAGCTGGCTGATTGCTGGGCGGCCCATAAGCTGGCGGCGACGCCGAGAGGCCCACACTATGTCAGACAGTGGATCAGGCATTGGCGGGCTTACGGGACGTCGGACCCGACTCATGGGACCCCCGAAGAGAGGATCTCGAATGTTCGGAACTGTTGTGCCTGCGGTGCCTAGACCCGTTTTCGATCGCGCAGCCTTTACCACGGGAAGGCTGTCCCATGCGGACGCAGGGGCGCGGCGGATCGACTGAATCGAGGATGCCCGCCCAGACCCGCGCCATGCTCCACCGTGGCCGGGAACGGTCCTGAGCTTTCCGACTGCGGCGCCAGCGCGGCTGCTCCGTCAACGGCACACGGGCTCTGCGCCTTTGAGCCCCGACGCGTTACCCGCTCCTTCCGATCAGCCAGGCTCGGATGCGCCCGGCGACGAGCGGGCGGGCGCGCGCGACATCCACCTCGTCGAGGAGTGGCGAGCTTGCCAGAGCGGTGAGATAGGCCTCCTCGGGTCCCCGGCACGCAACGAAGGCCGCATCGGCGGCCAGATCCCGCTCCGTCAGCACGGCCTGGATCCGGAAATTGCGGCTGAGGCAGTCGCGCCACGTCTCGTGCCGCATTGCGGTCTCGCCGGCGGCCTGCGCTCGGCAGGCAATGCCCGCGACCAGCAGCGCGGCGCAAACCAGGACCTGCGATACGTGGCGGGCTCGCGACATCAATCAGGCACTCCGTCCCGGGACAGAGTGCCGCCGACAGGGTTAGCGTACCGTTAAGACCTGTTGCCGGCGCACCGAGTGCTGCGCCCACTGAGGCAGGCGTGCCGACGACCGCTCAGCGATTGGCGGTTGTGACCGGGGAGGTGACGCCGCCGAGCGAGACCCAGGCGACCGCGTCCTGGCTCTCGCGCTTGATGAACACGTAGCCGGTCTTGTGCCAGGCCAGGATCGCGTTGGTCTTGTTGTCGAGCACGAGGTCGCCCCGGTCGGTGATCAGGGTCAGCACCGCGTGGCCCTCGCCCTTCTCGTCGATCACCACGGTCCCTTCTCGTCGATCACCACGGT
>NZ_JBFUGA010000064.1:0-33713 GCF_056403155.1 Methylobacterium sp. P3_A11 | reverse complement strand
GAGCCGGCGGTGCGATCGGACGCGGTCGCGAGACTGTCCGCGAGGCGACGTCCGGACCGGCCGCGGGAACGCGCGCCGAGCGCGGACGCCGCACCCGCGTCTCCGRCACGGTCGTGGCGGCGGGTGCGGCATCCGCCTCGGCCGGGGCCTGGAACATGGGCACGAGGCTCGGCAGGACGCGCCGAACCGGTGCCTCCGGCTCCTTCCGCTCCGGGCGGGGCGCCGGCGCCGGCGCCGGCCCCGCCCCCGCCATCGCGGCCTGCGCGAGTTCCGGCCACAGGGTCTTGTCCGGGTGCCGACGCGCATCGGCGGACGTCAGCGATGTGCGGGCCGAACGGGTCTGCTTGACTTCGACCATGAACGGTCGCGCGCTACGGCGCTTCATGTAAGTTGATCCTTGGAAGCATTCGAGCCCGCATGTCGGGGGCACGAACACGCCGAGGTTAAGCCTGATCTCGGCCCTTGTCCAGAAAGTCGAACACGTACTCGTTAAATTTTCTTGTAGTTGAGAGCGGCTCGCATCCTATCCGCGTGCGGCGCCGGGAAACAGAATTCGTGTTCGCGCGATCAGGCAGCCTGTGCGGAGGCGTGAACCCGGGTTCGTTGCTGTGCGGCGGGATGGGCCGCGTCGAACAGGGCGCGATAGAGCGCGGCGGGCGTCCGCGCCTGTCCGCCGCCATCCGTGATCGCGACGTCGGCCATGCCGGCTGCGATCAGACTCATGCCCTGGTCGAGGGCGGTCAGCACCGAGGCGTGCTGGTAGGCGAAGCGGCGCGCGGACAGGCGTGCGGTGACGGTGAAGTTCATGATGGCAATCCTGAAAGTCCGAGCCTCGGCGAGGATCGGACGGCAACGAGGCGCCCGGCGGACGCACGTGCTCGGGCGACGCCGCCACAGCAGCCGGCGTCCCGGCTTCGTCCCGCCCAATAAAGTTTTTGTCTTGACGAAAACTTGTCTAGACCGGAGGTCCTCCCAAAAACCCGCAATCGACGGCACGGCTGTGCCTTTGCCAGTCGGGGTGCGGTCCCGGTCCCGGTCCCAGTCGCGGCGCCGATCCGGGCAGGGCCAGGTACAGAAGGGGTCGCCGCGTCTCGGCCTCCCCAGGCGGGCCGCAGCCCTGGCGCCGCCGATGCGCGTCCGTCCGAGCTTTCGACGCAGGAGATCCGCCGCGATGCGGAGGGCTCCATGGGCAACGCGAACCACAACTCCAGGAAATTCGGCGCGCCTCCGTGCAATTTTTGCGTGCCGACCTCTACCGTGCGGGTCGCCTGTTACATTATGAATGCCGGGGCCAGTCCGAGCGCCGGAGCCCGACCTCCGATGGGATCCAAGTCACCCCCTCCCGATCGACACCCCGGGGCTGCGGCCTCGGAGGACGACCCGTTCGATCGCCGCGTGCCACCATCCGCGACGGGACGGCTCCTGCAGCGGATCGCCGAGGCCCTGCAGATCCCGGCGGCCGCCCTGTACACCCAAAGCGGCGGGGGGCGGAACGATGCGACCCCCGGCGAGGCGGAGACCGAGGCCCTGCTGCGGGCCTACCGGCGGATCGACGATCCGCAGCTACGCCGTCGCCTCCTGATCCTCACGCAGGGCCTGGCGGAGCGCGGCTGAGCGGGGCCGCCCGTGACAGGGCTGGCCCGCTGCGTGCTAACCTTCGGCTGATTTCAACGCGGAAGCGAGTCGGCATGCTGAACAGACGATCCTTCGTGGCTTTGTCGGGGGCCGCACTCGCCGCGCCCGCCCTCGCGCAGAGCCCGGCCTCCCGGGTCCTGAAGTTCATCCCGCAGGCCGACCTCACGGTGCTCGATCCGATCTGGACGACCGCCTACGTCACGCGGAACCACGGTCTCGCGGTGTTCGACACGCTCTACGGTACCGATGCCGCCTACGCGGCCCAGCCGCAGATGGTGGCGGGCCATACGGTCGAATCCGACGGCAAGCTCTGGCGCCTGACCCTTCGGCCGGGCCTGACCTTTCACGATGGCAGCCCGGTTCTCGGCCGCGACTGCGTGGCGAGCATCGCCCGCTGGGGCAAGCGCGACGCGATGGGCCAGACGCTCATGGCCTACACCGAGGAGCTTTCGGCCCCCGACGACCGGACCATCCAGTTCCGCCTGAAGAAGCCCTTCGCGCTCCTGCCGGAGGCCCTCGGCAAGGTCGGCTCCTCGATCTGCGCGATCATGCCGGAGCGGCTCGCCAAGACCGATCCGTTCACCCAGGTGACCGAGATGGTCGGTAGCGGCCCGTTCCGCTTCAAGGCGGACGAGCGGGTGGTCGGCGCCCGGGTCGTCTACGAGCGCTTCGACAAATACGTCCCCCGCGAGGACGGCACGCCGCAATGGACCTCGGGTCCGAAGCGCGCCTTCATCGACCGGGTCGAGTGGCATGTCATCCCCGATCAGGCCACCGCCGCCTCGGCCATGCAGACTGGCGAGATGGATTGGTGGGAGCAGCCGCCGGCCGATCTCGTGCCCACGCTCGGCGGGCTGACGACGCGGATCACCGACCCGACCGGCCTCATCGGCTGCCTGCGGATGAACCAGCTCCAGCCGCCCTTCGACAACCCGGCGATCCGGCAGGTGCTGCTGAAGGTCATCGACCAGACCGACTTCATGCAGGCGGTGACCGGCACCGACCCCAAACTGATCCATGTGCCGACCGGGTTCTTCTGCCCGGGCCTGCCCATGGCGAGCACTGTCGGGCTGGACGCCCTGACCGGCAAGCGCGACGACGCGGCCGCCAAGGCGGCGCTGGCGGCGGCGGGCTACAAGGGCGAAAAGGTGGTGCTGATGGGCGCCTCGGACTTCCCGAGCCTGAAGGCGCTCGCCGACGTGGCGGCCGACATGCTCACGCGCGCCGGCTTCAACGTCGACTACCAGATCATGGACTGGGGCTCGGTGGTGCAGCGGCGCGCCAAGAAGGACCCGGTCGCCCAGGGCGGGTGGAGCGCCTTCTGCACCTTCTGGGCCGGGCTCGACCAGGCCAACCCGGCGGTCAGCGCCTTCCTGCGCGGGACGGGGGCGAGCGCGGCGATCGGGTGGCCGACCAGCGCGGCGATCGAGGGGCTGCGCGATCAGTGGCTGGACGCCCCCGACACCGCCGCCCGGAAGAAGCTCGCAGACGCGCTTCAGCAGCAGGCCTTCACCGACCTGCCGTACCTGCCCCTCGGGCAATACTTCAACCAGACCTCGTTCAAGCCGTCCCTGACGGGCGTCCTCGACGGCGTGCCGGTGTTCTGGAACGTGAAGAAGGGCTGAGCGGGCCGGGCATCGGCACGCGGATTCATCCCGCGCGGCGCGGACGTCTCACGCGGCCGGGGGCCGAGCGGCGGCGTGCCGCTCGAAGGCCCTCTCCGTCGTCGCGTCCGCAGGGGCGACGGGTCGCCGATGCGGCGGCGGCCCGGCCGAAGCCCGGTCCGGGGATCGCCAGCGGCGTCCGGGCCTACGCTGGCGCCCCAACCGTCAAGGGATCCGGTCCTCCGAAGGCTCGGAAGCGCTTCCCAGGCGCGCCGGCTGCGGGTTAAGCAGGGGCGGCACAGGTCACCCCCAGAGATGACCAGCCCGCGAGGAAGCCCGAGATGACACGCCCTGTCCGCCGCCCATGTGGCTGCGGACGGTGCCGTCCGGCCCCGTGCGGGCTCGGCCGTGACCTGGATCGATCCGGACCCGCGCGGTCCGGCCGGAACCCATGACACGCCGCGAGGACAGGCCCCATGACAGGCTCCTTCGACGACACCGCCCTGGAACGCTCGGCGATGCGCCGGATCGGCTGGCGGCTCGTGCCGTTCCTGATCCTCGCGTACTTCGTCTCCTTCCTCGACCGCGTGAATGTCGGCTTCGCGGCGATCCAGATGAACCACGACGTCGGCCTGTCCGCGACGATGTTCGGCTGGGGCGCGGGGATCTTCTTCCTCGGCTACTTCCTGATGGAGATCCCCAGCAACCTGATGCTGGAGCGCTACGGGGCGCGGCTGTGGATCGCGCGGATCATGGCGACCTGGGGGCTGATCTCCGCCGCCATGGCCCTGGTCCAGGGGCCGTGGTCCTTCATCGGCCTGCGCTTCCTGCTCGGCGTGGCCGAGGCGGGCTTCTTCCCCGGCGTGATCCTCTACCTCACCTACTGGTTCCCCTCCGCCTACCGGGCGCGGATCGTCGGGATCTTCATGATCTCGATCCCGATCTCGTCCTTCCTCGGCTCGCCGATCTCCGGGGCGCTCCTCGGCCTGAACGGCTGGGGGCTGCGCGGCTGGCAATGGCTCTTCATCCTCGAGGGCCTGCCGGCGGTGCTGATGGCCTTCGCGGTGCTGTGGCTGCTCCCGGACGGCCCGCGGGATGCGGCCTGGCTGCCCGCGGACGAGCGGGACTGGCTGAAGCGACAGCTCCAGGCCGAGGCGGCGCGCAACACCCGGCGAGGCCAATCCGGGTCGCCCTCCATGTGGGAGGTGCTGCGCGACCGGCGGCTCGCCCTCTTCGCCGCCATCTATTTCGGCTCGACGGCGAGCAGTTACGGGCTGTCGTTCTGGACGCCGCAGATCGTCAAGAGCTTCGGCCTCGGCAATTTCGAGACCGGGCTCCTGAACAGCATCCCGTACGGATTCGCCTCGGTGGCCATGGTCCTCTGGGGCCGGCACAGCGACCGGACGGCCGAGCGGCGCTGGCACCTCGCCGTGGCGTTCCTGGTCCTGGCACTCGGCCTCGCGGCCGGCACGGTCCTCTCGGGGCTCGGCCCGGTCGTGGCGGCCCTGACGGTCGCGGCGGTGGGCGTCTACATGCTGAAAGGCCCCTTCTGGGCGCTGGCGACGGAACAGATGCCGCCCGCGGCGGCGGCGGCGAGCATCGCGGCCATCAACGCGGTCGGCAATCTCGGCGGCTTCCTCGGTCCCTACCTGATCGGCGCGATCAAGGACGGGACCGGCAGCTTCACCTTGAGCCTCCTGCCCCTGGTGGTGTTCGCCCTGCTCTCGGCCGGCCTGTCGCTCGTGCCGGGCCGCTCCGCCGGACCGGACCGCAGCGCGCATCGGCCTTCGGCGGTCTGACCGGGGGGCAAGGCGGCCCCCGCGGCCTCGGCGGCCGCACCTCCACCGCTGGTGCGGCCGCTGCAGGTCCCCCGAACGACACCGGGGCCGCTTCCTCTCGGAAGCGGCCCCGGCGGGCATCGTGCGGTCCCGGGCGAAGATCGCGGTCCTGTCGGACCCCGATCTTCGGACCCGTCGATCGGGTCTTAGTAGGATCCGAACTTGTAGTTTAGGCCGGCGCGGACGACGGCGAACTCGTCGGAGCGGCGGCCGACGCCGCTGTAGACGACCGGGAAGTTGTTGGCGGCGTTGACGACGAGCGCGCCCTGGCTGCGGGTGTTGCGGTCGAGGTTGACGTACAGGCCTTCGACCTTGAGCGTCACCGCCGAGGAGCGGAAGAAGTTCAGGAACGACTCGGTGGGCAGGGCGTACTCGATGCCGCCGCCGACGGCCCAGCCGGTGCGGAAGCTGTCGTTGCCGGCATAGCCGCCGAACGAGCGGTCGGCGCTGCCCGAGCCGTAGGCGAAGCCGCCGGTGCCGTACACGAGGGTGCGGTCGAAGGCGTAGCCGAGGCGGCCGCGCACGGTGCCGAAGAAGTCGAGGCTGGAGAGGCCGCGCGGATCGGTGACGTAGTAGCCGGGGGCCAGGGCGCCATTGATGAAGGCGCTGTTCCGGTTACGGCCGAAGTCGAGGTACTGGGCATCGGCCTCGACGCCGAACACGACGCCGGAGCCGGGCGTCAGCTGCCAGTTGTAGCCGACCTGACCACCGCCGGAGAAGCCGTCCTGGCTGCTGTTGCGGAAGGTGGCGACGGTGCCGGGGGCGGCGTAGGGGAACGGCACGCCGAAGCTGTTGCCGGTGGAGCGGCTGCTGGCGTCGAAGGCGTAGCCGGCGTTGATACCGAAGTAGGCGCCCGTCCAGGTGAACACCGGGACCGGGGTGAACACCGGMGGCGGAGCGGCCCGGCGCGGAAGGTCGGCGGCCGAAGCGGCGCCGGTGAGGAGGGCCGTGGCGGYGCTCGCGAGAAGAAGCTTCTTGATCATCTGGTCCTCTGTCTCCCGTTGTGCGGGATGTRTGCGRGGCGGACAGRACGKCAGGATGTGCGGGAGCGATAGTGCATCGTTGCAACAGCGCCGGCGGCCGTCCGGAACCGGCGGCCCGGAAGGTGCGCTGGAGCACATCATCGCAGCGTCTCGATTCAAGGATGGGGAACTATTTCGAGATTTCTGCCGCGCCTTACCGCCTCGACGATAAATATGTGCGACGCTGGCGTGTTAGTCTCCACCCGTACCCGTGTGCTCCATCCGGCCTGACGCCGGTTCGACAGACCCGCGATCCAGGTTGTTGCCTGTCCGCTCGGCCGCGATCAGGCCTGACGGTTCAGGGGGCTTCCGGGCGGTGACGCCCCGAGACGATCGGGTGTGGAACGCTGCATGGACCGATCGGACTGCGTTGGCGACGCGCCCCGCCGAGGCGAAGGATCCCCGGCCTCCGGCGCAGGCATCCGGCCGGCTGACGGCGGCCCGCTCCCGTGAGGACATCGTCGCGATCCTCCGCGAAACCGCCCGGGAAACCGCGGGCGCCGACGGGATCGCCATGGTCCTGCGGGAGGGTGACACCATGCTCTATGCCGCAGGGGATGCCATCGAGCCGCTGTGGCGCGGTCGTCGGTTTCCGGTGACGGAATGCGTTTCTGAGCGCGCGATGCTCGACGCCGAGACCATCGTCGTGTTGGACATCGAATGCGATCCCCGGGTTCCGGCCGCTCTCGACCGGCTGACCTCGATGCGCAGCCTCGTGATGATGCCGATCGGTTCGCCCGAGCCGGTGGCCGCCCTCGGCGCTTACGGGTGCGCCTCGGTCATACCCGACGGCGAGACCGTCCGACGGCTCGAACGGATGGCCCGGCACGCCGCAGTGGTCCTGGCACGGCTCGCTCAGGGCGGGTCGTAACGGCCAGGACCTCGTCCTGCGCCGGGCACCGGGATCGATCGGCCGCGCCAGCCGTTCCACGCCTCCCGCCCCGAAGTCCCAGACCACCCTCATGAAGCGCCTCACCCTCACAGGCATCTTTATCGCCCTGTTGCTGGCGATCGCGGCGATCGCGGCCACGTGGTCGACGGTTACGCCCGTGAACCCGGCGGTCGCGCCGGACACATCGGCCACCCCCAACCCCAGCGGCCAACGGAAATGAGTCCGCAGTAACGCCCGGCCCGTGAGACCGCCCGGATCCGCGAGCTTGCCGGGGGGCAGCGTCCAGACGGCCGGCCTGACCTCGCCGGCGTCGCGGAGGGCGGAGACCGGACCGGTCTGCCGCGACGCCGGGGTGGTTCCGCTGCGGCACCGCATGGTTAATCCCGCGCAGGTCGGCACGGGCGCCGGCTTGCTGCCCGTCGGCAACCGCAAGAGGCGTTAAAATCCGAAGCTTTTCTCTAAGTTTTCATTCGAAATTTACTTTATCTAAAGCCTTATTCGCTGCAGATGATCTGAACGTAAACCGTTTTCTGGAATTTGAATGATGAACGAAACGTCCGATGTGACATCCAAGACCTCGACCGTGATCACCGCCGAGCTTGTTGCCGCCTACGTGTCGAACAACCCGGTCCCGGCCGCCGAATTGCCGGCCCTGATCGCGCGGGTGCATGGCGCGATCAGCGGGCTCGTCGCCGGGTCGCTGACGGCGGAGTCCGGGACAGCATCCCCGGCCGATGTCGAGAAGCCGAGTGCGGCCCAGATCCGCAAGTCGGTCCGGCAGGACAATATCGTCAGCTTCATCGACGGCAAGACCTACAAGACGCTCAAGCGCCATCTGGCCAGCCACGGTCTCGACCCGCGCGGCTATCGTGACCGCTTCGGCCTCCCGGCCGATTACCCGATGGTCGCCCCGGGCTATGCCGAGCAGCGCTCCGCCCTCGCCAAGGCGATCGGCCTGGGCCAACCCGGCGCCATGGCGCGGCGCGGCGGCGCGAAACACTGACTCCCCGAGAGTCCGGCGCCGACCCGGCCGACTGGTCCCGGCTGCGGGGGCGACTCGTCGACCCGGATCGTCGAGGCGGCCCGTCCCGCTCGCTGGACCTTCAGGCCGGCGCGGCGGCTTGCCGCTTCGGCACGGCCGCCACGTCGGATCGACCTTCCACGGCCGGTCCGGATTGCGGCCGCGCACCGCTTGGGTGAGGCTCCTGACTTGCGCGGGTCCCCGGCCAGCCGCAGGCATAGCCCCGGGAGATCAGCCGCCCCTGCCGGGCGAAATGCTGCTCCATCGCGTCGAGATCGACGAGCGCATCGGCGATCGCCGCTACGAGCGCCGCCCACGCGTCGCCTTGGGCGTCCCGATGATAGGCGGCGGCGATCACCACCGCCTCCCTGAGACGAATCTCCGCAGGCGTCGCGTCAGGATCCGGGTGCATCGTGGCTCGAATCTATATAGAACATTACATGAACAAAGCGCATGCGCGCTGCGGGTTCAACCGCTGATGGGCCGTATTCTCGGATGGTGGTGGAACGCTGTGGATTGATCGAGAGAATCTCAATGCCGATGCGGCTTTACCGCTTCCACTGCACGGATGGCCATGAACTGGTGACCGACCCGCAAGGCAGCTGGTGGCCGAACGCGGCGCAGATGCACGCCAAGGCCGAACACGTCGCGCTTGCCCTGATGGAGCGGATCGTGGAGCGGTTCGACTGGTCGAGCTGGCAGGTCGAGGTCTACGACGCCAAGGGGCGGCGGGTATGGATCCGGGCTTTCCCGGATGTGAACGTCGAGAGGCGGGCCGCTTGAGGCGAGCGGCCCCGCAGAAGGAGAAGCAGATGGCCTTCAAGCCGAAATCCGCCGCGGAGACCAAGGCGCGGGATCTGGGGCTCGCCCTCGCTCGGATCGCCGAAGGCGCGGGCCTGCCGGCGAGCATCGGAGTCGACCGGTTGCGGCAGGCGAGTCCCCGGCTGACGCCGTTGGCCATCGGCCAGATGGTTCGGCGGGAGCGGGACACAGTCGTGGCGACCCTGGCCGAGCGCGGCTTGGCGCTCGTCGCGTATGCCGATCAGGGGCCGGGGCGCGGGATGGAATTCATCGTCGACGCGGCCGCTTGAGCGGATCCGTCAGGCGGCCGCCGGGCGGCTTCGCAGGAGACGGCCCACGAGGCGGAATGGCAGGAGCGGGAGCTTGATCAGCGCCGTGACCAGCAGGACCGCCACGACGGTGAGAAGCGCCAGAACAGAGTTCATCATGCGCGTCGGACTCCGATGACCGGCTCGCCTTTCGGGCCGGTGAGCCACGAGGCGCCCGGAACACGGCGAGACTATGGACAGGGGAACGCCATTCGGTCGCATGGGTCGGGCGAGACCGGACTCGGGTTCCGCTCGCATCCGGCCGGCCGCGGACATGGCTGCGCCTCGGCTTCGGCGACGGCCGGACCACTCGCGTGCCGCGCCCGTCGGATCCGGCAAGGCGGAGCGCGGGCACCTCTATCAAGGCGCGGGACCGCTGTAGTAACCTCCGCCTCGCGTGGCCGCCGGGCCGGTCTTCGGGCTCCATGCGCGCTGCGCGTCCGGGCTGGGGCTTCGTGAGTCGATCACCGCATGAGCGAGGCCTGCATCTTCTCGGGCGGCTGCAGCGAACTCGCCGACTTGGTCCGGACCTACGACTGGGGACAGACACCCCTCGGACCCCTGGCGGGTTGGCCGCCGAGCCTGATCTTCGCCGTCAGTACCCTGCTGCAATCACCCGTGCCGATCGTGCTGCTCTGGGGCGAGGACGGCATCATGATCTACAACGACGCCTATTCGGGCTTCGCGGGGGCGCGTCATCCCAGGCTCCTCGGCTCCAAGGTGCGCGAGGGCTGGCCCGAGGTCGCCGATTTCAATGACAACGTGATGCGCGTCGGCCTGGCGGGCGGCACACTCTCGTACAAGGACCAGGAACTCACCCTGCACCGTTACGGCCGTCCCGAGTCGGTCTGGATGAACCTCGATTATTCGCCGGTCTTCGACGAGGAAGGCCGGCCGGCCGGGGTCATCGCCATCGTGGTCGAGAGCACCGAGCGGGTGCTGGCGGAGCGCCGCCTGCGGGCCAGTGAGGAGCTGTTCCGCACCCTCGCCCAGGGGATCCCCCAGCTGGTCTGGCGCGCCGCGATCGACGGCGCCTGCATCTGGTCGAGCCCGCAATGGCACGCCTATACCGGGCAGACCGAGCGGACGAGTCGGGGCTGGGGCTGGCTGGACGCGGTCCATCCGGACGATTACGCGGTCGCCGAGGCCGCATGGCGTGCGGCGCCCACGCGCGGCCTCCTCTCCTTCGAGCACCGCCTCAGCAACGCCGCCGAGCAGCGCTTCTGCTGGTTCCAGACCCGGGCCGCACCGGTCCGCGACGCGCAGGGCCGCATCGTCGAGTGGCTCGGCACCTCCACCGACATCGACGATCTGCGCCAGCTCCAGGAGCGGCAGCAGGTCATGGTCGCGGAGCTGCAGCACCGGACGCGGAACCTGCTCGGCGTCGTGCGCGCCATCGCCAAGCAGACGATGGCCCAGACCGGCCCGGGCGAGACCTTCCGGGCGCGGTTCAACGATCGCCTGTCCGCCCTCTCGCGGGTCCAGGGACTCCTGTCGCGCTCGGACCAGGAGCCGATCACCCTCCGGACCGTAATCGAGACGGAACTCGCCGCCCTCGACGCACCGGCCATGCAGGCGCGCATCCGCCTCCACGGGCCGGTGGTGCGGCTGCGCAAGGCGACGGTGCAGACCTTCGCCCTGGCCCTCCACGAACTCGCCACCAACGCCTTGAAGTACGGGGCGCTCACCACCGCGCAGGGCCGCCTAAGCGTGACGTGGCGGACCTATGTGGCGAACGATGGCGGCAACCGGTTGCACGTCGAATGGGTGGAGGAGGGCCTCGTCCGCGGACCGGACCTGCCGGACGCGCCTCCCGGCAGTGGCTATGGGCGCGAGCTGATCGAGCGCGCCCTGCCCTACGCGCTCAAGGCGACGACCAGCTACGAACTGGGCGACACGGCGCTACATTGCTCGATCAACATCCCGCTCCCCGACGGAGAGGCCGCAGGCAGCCCCGCATGACTCCGCCCCTACCTGCACTGGCCGGCCGGCGCGTCCTGCTGGTCGAGGATGACTACTTCATCGCCATCGACCTCAAGTCCGGGTTCGAGGAGGGCGGCGCCCAGGTCCTCGGACCGGTGCCCAGCGTGGGCGAGGCGCTGGCGCTGATCGCCCGCACGGCCGAGATCGACGCGGCCGTCCTCGACATCAACCTGCAGGACGAACTGGTCTATCCCGTCGCCGACGCGCTGCAGGCGCGGGGCGTGCCGTTCCTGTTCGCCACCGGCTATGACCCGGTCGCGGTGCCATCGCTCCACGGTGCCGTGGCGCTCTGCCAGAAGCCGATCGACCCGCAGATCGTGGCGCGCACGCTGTTCGGCTGAGAGATCGGCGAGACGGCCCCCGACCGATCGAAGACGATGTTTCACGGGAAACATCGGCCGCCTGGATATCGGCGCCGCACCGCCGCCGACAGGCGCGAAATCATCGAACGACCTCCGTCATGACCATCGAAAGACTTGAACGGAAGGCATAAAATACAGATTGAACAGATCCTGCCGTGGCCATCACAGGCGGACCGCGCGCAACATTCCGGTATGGCGATTTCCACTTCCGGGATGCAGGGAACACTCCCGTGAGTTCGCGAGTCAGGCGTCTCCGATGCCGCACAGGCGGTGATCCGGTCCGGTTGTGCCTGCGCCAAATCGCACGCCGCCGCGACAAAGGGCGGTGTACAGCCACCTGTGTCGGCGGGGGAAAGAGGGACGGCCGGGGTGGACACGGCTAACGTGCGGGATGACCGGACCGCGTTGCCACGCGTCACCTTGGGCCGGCACCTCGTTCGTCATCGGTCGCGGCAACAGCGGGTGTCAGGCTCTCCTTATGTCTTCCGAGGATAGAAGCCCGGCTGCGGCACCCTCCGGCAGCGATGCTCCAGACGGCGAGGTCGCCTGCCTGCGGTTCGAACCGCCCAGCGATCCGGAGGCCCTCGGCCGGGCGTGGCAGGAGCATATCGCCCCCGTCTTCGCGGTGAGCTTCCGGCCCGAGACCGATCTCACCATCCCGATCGCGATGCGCAGCTATCACCTCGGCGATCTCATCGTCGGCGACGTGATGGCGCCGGCACACACCCTCGTGCGGTCGCAGGAGATGATCAGCCAGCAGGGCCTCGACCACATCCTGCTGCAGTTCTATCGCCGGGGTCAGAGCCTCGTGGAGACCGATCACGGCGGCCGCCCGGTGAGCGAGGTGCAGTGCATCGTCTTCGATCTCGCCCAGCCCGTGCGCATCGTCGCGGGCGCGGTCGATGCCACGAACGTCGTGATCCCGCGGGCGTTGCTCGAGAAGCAGGGCTGCCACCCGGACGCCCTGCACGGTCGCCCCCTCGACCATGACGGCGACCCGTTCGGGCGGCTGGTCCACAATTTCGTCGCCAACGTCGTCGCCTGCGGCGACCTCCTCGACCGGCGCGAGGCCCTTTCGGCCTCGGCGGCGATCACCCAGCTCTGCGCCAGTTGGCTGCGCGGTCAGGAGGAGGGACGCCCTTCTCAGCACCAAGACGTCCGGATCCGCATCCGCCGCCTCGTCGAGGCGGAACTCGGCAACCCGACGCTGACGCCCGCCCTGATCGCGGCGCGGCTCGGCCTGTCGCGCTCGACCCTGTATCGCCTGTTCGCCCCGACCGGCATCGTGGCGTATGTCCGCGACCGCCGCCTGATGGCGGCGATGCGGATGCTCGTGCGCAACGACGGTCTCAAGCCCCTGCGGGTCTCGCAGGTCGCCTTCACGGTCGGCTTCTCGGACGAGCGGACCTTCCGGCGGGCGTTCAAGCGCCGGTTCGGCTTCATTCCCAGCGACGCGCCCAACCGCCGGGACGCCAGCCCCGATTACGCGCCCGGCGCCGTCCTGCGCAACTGGATCGAAAGCCTCTGACGTGCCGCGTCCGTCCGCCGGTCGACGGCGCGCCGTCGGCCCCACGGTCGCCCTGACCGTCTGTCTGTGCCTCGCCGCGCAACCGGTCCGCGCCGAGACCCGGGAGATGGGTCCAGCGGCATCCGAGCGGGCGCCCCTCGCGCTCCGCACGAACGAGCCCGAGACGTGGCGGGTCGCGACGCATCCGGTCCCGCCCCTGGTCATGGACGAGGAGGGCCGGCTGCGGGGGTTCAGCATCGATCTCTGGAACGCCATCGCGCGGGAGCTCGGCGTCCGGACGGCGTACGTGCGCGTCGACGACCTGCCGGCGCTGTTCGCGGCGATCTCGGACCGGCGCGCGGACCTCGCCATCGCGGCGGTGTCGATCACCGCGGAGCGAGAACGGCTTTTCGACTTCTCCGTCACCATGCTGGAGACCGGCCTGCGCATCGCCGTCCCGGCGGCCCCGGACGCCACCGGCTCGGCCACGGCACGGGCGCTCCAGGCGCTCCTGCACGACGCCGCCTTCCTGCAGGTCCTCCTGGGGCTCGCCGGCCTCATCCTCGCGGTGGCGACGCTGGTCCGGTGGCTCGAACGGCGCCATCCCGGCGGCATGGCCGCACGGGCGCGACCCGCGCACGGTTTCGCGCACGTCCTCTGGTGGGCGCTGAGCAGCCTCGCCGCGCAGGCGGAGGAGATGCCGCGCAGCCCCCTCGCGCGGGCCATCACGGTGGTCTGGCTGTTCACCTGCATCGCCCTGGTCGCGTGGTTCACCGCGGGACTGACCAGCACGGCGACCGTGGAGCGCCTGCGCGGCGCGATCAACGGCCCGCAGGACCTGCCCGGCAGGCGGGTGGGCACGGTCGCCAACACCACGTCGGTCGCCTACCTGGCGGACCATTTCGCCACGCCGGTGGGCTTCGCGACCCTGGAGGAGGCCTGCGCGGCCCTGCAGGCCGGCACGGTCGCCGCACTGGTCTACGATGCCCCCGCGCTGAGCTACTACGCGACCCGGCCCGGCCACGAGGCCCTGCGCCTGATCGGGACGGCCTTCAACCGGCAATCCTACGGCATCCTGTTCGCGGCCGGCGATCCCCGGCGCAAGCGCGTCAACCAGGCCCTCCTGGGCCTGCGGGAGGATGGCCGCTACGACGAGATCTACGGCCGCTGGTTCGGCTCCGAGAGCGGCGAGGCTCAGGGCCGCTGAGGCGCGCCGGGGTGGCGGTAGGCCTCGGCCGGGTGGCGGGCGGGCAGCCGGTCCCCCTGGCCGAACAGCTTCGACCGGAGCGAGCCCTCGGCGTAGGCGGTCTTGTAGAGGCTGCGATCCTGCAGCTCCGGGATCACGAGGTCGATGAAGTCCGAAAAGCTCTCCGGCACGACGATCCTGCTGAGGCTGAACCCGTCGACCTCGCCCTGCGTGATCCAGGCCTGGAGCTCGTCGGCGATGGCGACGGCGTCGCCGGTGAGCACCGCGTAGCGGCCGCCGAGCTGCAGTTCCGCGAGGAGGTCGCGCTTCGTCAGCCCGCGCTTGGCCGCCGCCGCGGTGGCCGACTGGATGGCGTTGCCCGGCGCGTAGGGTATCGGCTCGTCGAGGCCGTAGCGGGCGAAGTCGATCCCCGTGGAGGCGGAGAAATGCGCGAGCCCCGCCTCCGGGCTCGCGTAGGAGAGGTACTCGTCCCGCTTCGCCTCGGCCTCCGCCCGGGTCCGTCCAGGGATGACCGCGAGGCCGACGAAGACCTTCACGTCGTCGGGATTCCGGCCGGCCGCCACCGCCTCGGCCCGGATGGCGCGGACGGAGTCGCGGGCGGTGGCCGGGTCGCGGGCCGAGATGAACACGCACTCGGCGTGGCGGCCCGCGAAGGCGCGACCCCGCCCCGAGGCGCCCGCCTGGTAGAGGACCGGCGTGCGCTGGGGCGACGGCTCCGACAGGTGATAGCCCTCGACGGTGAGGAACTCGCCCCGGTGGCTGACCGTGCGGATATGGGCGGGATCGCTGAACATCCGGGCCGCCCGGTCGCGGCGCACGGCCGCGTCGTCCCAGCTGCCCTCCGAGAGCCGGTAGAGGACCTCCAGGTACTCCACGGCATAGTCGTAGCGCCGATCATGAGCCGGCAACGTGCCGCCGCCCTGGGCGCGGTGGGCGCTGTCGAGATAGCCGGTGACGATGTTCCAGCCGATCCGGCCGCCGGTGAGGTGGTCGAGGGTCGAGAGGCGCCGGGCGAAGGTGTAGGGCGCCTCCTGGTGGACGTTGATCGTCACCCCGAAGCCGAGGTGTTCGGTCACAGCCGCCATGGCGGAGATCATCACGGTCGGATCGTTGACCGGGAGTTGCACGGCCTCCCGGGCGGTGACGTCGATGCCGCCGCCGAAGACGTCGTAGACGCCGATGATGTCGGCGATGAACAGGCCGTCGAACAGGCCGCGCTCCAGGAGCTTGGCCTGCTCGGTCCAGTAGGACAGCGTGTTGTAGTCGGCCGAGCGGTCGCGCGGGTGGGTCCAGAGGCCGTGGTTGATGTGGCCCACGCAGGTCATGTTGAAGGCGTTCAGCAGGATCTGCTTCGTCGCGGCGGCCATCAGAGCGCTCCGTGCCGGGGCGGATGCCGGCCGTCGAGTTGGTAGGCGCCGATCCAGTGGTACTTCCAGCGCACCGGATCGTGCAGGGTGTGGGTGCGGACGTTGCGCCAGTAGCGGTCCAGAGCCTCGGCCCGGTCGGTCGCGGAGGTGCCGCCGAGCTCGAGGAGCTTGCTCGACGCGAGCAGGCCGGCCCGGTGGCTCGCCGCCCGGGCCTCCGCCACCGCCACGGAGGCGGCCGCGACGCTGTCGGCATCGGGGGCGGCCTGCGCGGCGTCCACGAAACGGCCGGCCCGCTCGAGCAGGGCGTCGGCGGCCGCGAGGCGCACCTGCACTTCGCCCAGCGCGTGAAGGGTCAGGGGATCCTCGCCCGCCCGGGCGACGCCGGAATCGATCCACGGCCGGGCGCGATCCCGCACGACAGGCAACGTCGCCGCGAAGGCGCCCGCCCCGATGCCGAGATCGATCCCGGCGTGCAGGATCTGCGCGAAGGGACCGATGGCGGTGGGGCGCTCCAGCGAGGCCTGGAACGGCACCACCCAGTCGGGCTCCACGGCGACGCGCTCGAACAGGATCGAGCCCGAGCCGGTGACCCGCTGGCCGAACCCGTCCCAATCGTCCACCAGGGTGACGCCGGGCGCGTCCTGGGGGATGAAGACGAGGGAGGCCACCTCCCAACCATCCTCGTCGGCGTTGACCAGCGTCGGGATGCAGTGGGCGTAGAGCGAGCCGGTGCAGTAATATTTGCGGCCCTCGACGAACCAGCCGGCCGGATCGCGCACGAGCCGTGTGCGGCGGCTGTGGTCCCGCGCGCCGGTCTCGGCCAAGGCGTTGCCGAAGCGCTCGCCCGCCAGGACGCGGCCGTAGAGGACGCGCTTCTGGGCCTCGGTGCCGCCGTTGCGGAGCACCTCCAGGGCGTAGAAATGGTTCTGCGGGATCTGGCCCAGCGAGCCGTCCGCCGCGGCGATCCGGGCGATCACCTGGGCGACCGTGGCGCTGTCGAGGCCGGGGCCGCCGTATTCCTGCGGCACCGTGATCGCCCAGAGGCCGGATTCGGTGAAGCGCTCGATCTCGGCGACCGGCAGGCGCCGCGCGAGGTCGCGCGCGACGGCGGCCTCGGCGAAGTCCGCGGCCAGCCGGTCGGCGACGGCCAGCGCGGCGGCGTCCGGAAGAACCGACACCGGGCGCGGCGGCGCGGGCACCTCGGTGAAGGCGGTTTCGTGGGGCTGGAGCGGCATGGCCCGGTCCTCAGTTCCACTGGTGCCGGGCGGGCAGCACGCCGTTCAGGGCGTGGTTCCCGAGAAGATGGTACTTCCAGCGCACGGGGTCGTGCAGGGTGTGGACCCGGGCGTCGCGCCAGAACCGGCCGAGATTGTACCCCGCGCGGGTCGCCGAGGCGCCGGCGAGTTCGAGCAGCCGCTCGGAGGCGTCCAGGGCGGCCTCGGTGGTGAGGATCTTGGCCTGCGCCACCGCCACCGAGGCCTCGGCCGCGCTCTGGGCCGTGACGGGGGCCGCCGCGATCCGGTCCAGCACCCGGCCGGCCCGGTCCAGGACCGCCTCGGCGGCGTGCAGGTCGACCGTGAGCCGCCCGACCTCGCCGAGGATGTGGGGATCCTCCGCGACGGTCTCGGCGGTGAATGGGTAGGGCCGCGTGCGGGTGCGCAGGAAGTCGAGGGCGGCGGCGGTCGCGCCCCGGGCGAGGCCGGCGTCGATCGCCGCGTGGATCAGCTGCGAGGCCGGCCCGAACAGGCCCGGGCGCCCGGCCAGGGGCGCGAGGTCGATCGTCAGGTCCTCATCGACCGGGGCGTCCTCGAATATCACGCTGCCGCTCGCCGTGGTGCGCTGGCCGAAGCCCTGCCAGTCGTCCACGACCCGCACCCCCGGGGCGTCCCGGCGCACGAAGACCAGCAGCGGCCCTCCGTCGGGGCCGACCGCCCGGGTCGGGATCCAGTGGGCGAAGAGGGCGCCGGTGGAATAGAAGCGGGTGCCGCTGAGGCGCGGTCCGGCCGGCCCGGACGTCAGCCGCGTCTCCACATGGGTGATCGCCTTGCCGTTGCGGGCGGGGCCTGCATTGCCGATCCGATGGCCGGCGAGGACGTCGCGGTAGATCCGCGCCTGCTGGGCGGGGCTGGCCGCGACCGCGACCAGCGCCAGGACGCCGACCTGGTTCTGGGGGATCTGCGCCGCGGAGCCGTCGGCGGCGGCGAGGATCGCGAAGACCTCCGCGAGGGTCGCGTACGAGACCTCGGCGCCGCCATGGGCGCGCGGTACCGTGATGCCGCCGAGGCCGCTTTCCGTGAACGCCGCGATCTCGGCCCAGGGCAGGCGCCGGTCGCGGTCGCGCTCGGCCGCACCCGCCGCGAAGATCCGGGCCACGGTGCGGGCGGCCGTGATCGCCTCGGCGTCGGATCCGATCCGGTGCGGAGGCGACGGCGGCGGGGGCAGCGGGTCGCCGGCGGATTCGGCGACGGGGTCGTCCAGGTGCAGAGACATGCCGGGATCGCTCCGAAGGAATCCGTCAGCGCGCCCGGAGGCGCCGCACCGCGGTGTCGCCCGCGAACTGGACCAGGCAGACGAGGACGATCAGGATCGCGATCACCACCATCATCACGGTTGTGTCGAAGCGCTGGTAGCCGTACCGGATGGCGACGTCGCCAAGACCGCCCGCGCCCACCGCCCCGGCCATCGCGGAGGCGCCGATCATCGACACCACCGTGATGGTGAAGCCGGCTACGATGCCCGGCAGCGCCTCGGGCAGGAGCACGTGGGCCAGGATGTGCCGGCGTCGGCAGCCGATGGATTGGGCGGCCTCGATCAGGCCGGCATCCACCTCCCGCAGCGAGACCTCGGCGATCCGGGCGAAGAAGGGCGTGGCGCTCACCGAGAGAGGCACGACCGCCGCCCAGACACCGATGGTGGTGCCGGCCACCAGCCGGGTGAACGGGATCAGGGCCACCAGCAGCACGATGAACGGCACGGCCCGGAAGCCGTTGACCACGGCCCCGACCACCCGGTTGGCCGTCGGCGCCGGGAAGATGCCGCCGGGTCCGGACGTCACCAGGAACAGCGCCAGGGGAATGCCGGCGAGGACGGCGATCCCGGCCGAGACGCCGACCATGAGCGCGGTGTCGAGGAAGGCCTGTACGAGGCGGTCGATCATCTGCGGGGTCATGCGGGGCTCCGGGTCGGTGGGTTCGCGGGGGAACCGCCCGCGCGGCGGATCGTCTGCCGGGTTCCGCGGTGACGGCGTCCCCTCATCGCCTCACCCCGCCTCCGATTCCGCGCCGAGGTAGCCGAGCCTCTCGACGGCCCCGCCGAGTGCCCGCAGGCGCGCCTCCACGTCCGGATCCGCGCCCGGAACGGCGACCAGCATCCGGCCGACCGCGTGGCCCTGGATCCGCTCGATGCCGGCCTGGAGCAGACGCACCGGCGTGCCCGCCGCCGCCGCGAGGCCGGCGAGATCCGGCGCCCCCTGCCCAGCATAGGCGATGCGCAGGATGGCGGACCCGCCGGGCGTCGGCAGCGGCTGCAGCCGGGCCGACAGATCCGGCGGCAGGCCGCGGGTCAGGGGTTCGAGCAGCGCCCGGGTGGTCGGGTGCTCAGGCGCCCCGAAGACGCGCCAGACCGGCCCGGTCTCCACCACCCGGCCCCGTTCCAGCACCACCACGTCGCTGCAGATCTCGCGGATCACGCTCATCTCGTGGGTGATCAGGATGATCGTGATGCCGAGCCGCCGGTTGATGTCCCGCAGCAGGTCGAGGATCGCCAGCGTCGTTTCCGGGTCGAGGGCGGAGGTCGCCTCGTCGCAGAGCAGGATCTCCGGATCGCTCACGAGCGCCCGGGCGATGCCGACCCGCTGCTTCTGCCCGCCGGAGAGCCGCGACGGGTAGGTGGCGGCCTTGCCCTCCAGACCGACGAGGCGCAGCGCCTCCTCGACCCGGCGGCCGATCTCGGCCCTGGATACGCCGGCGACTTTCAGCGGCAGGGCCACGTTCTGCCGCACGGTCTTGGCCGCCAGCAGGTTGAAGTGCTGGAAGATCATGCCGATCCGCCGGCGCAGGGCGACGAGTCCGTCTGTGCCGAGGGCGTCGACGGGGGCGCCGTCGACCAGCACCCGGCCCGAGGTCGGTGTCTCCAGCCGGTTGACCGTGCGCAGGAGGCTCGACTTGCCCGCCCCCGAGCGGCCGATGATGCCGAAGATCGCTCCGGCCGGAATGGCGAGGTCGACCCGGTCGAGCGCCTGCACCGGTCCGGCGGCGGACAGGTAAGTCTTCGAGACGGACTCGAACCGCACCGTTCCGGCTTCCCGGCCGGGCGCGCCGGCCGGGGCTTGGTCAGTAGCCGGGGCTTGGGCGGTCGCCGCGGCGCCCGGATCCCGCCGTCCGGCCGTGACCGGCCTGCCCGGATCGCGCAGGCTGTCGAAGACGAGGCCGACCATCAGTTCTGCCACGCCAGGAGGTAGAGCTTGTCGCTGTTGGCGAAGGACTTGCGGATCTGCCGCTTCACGGCGTCCGAGTTCTGGAACAGCGTCACGAACTTGCGGATGGCCGGGTCGTCCCTGCGGGATGCCTTGGTGACGAAGCCGACGGCGAAGCGCCTGTCCTCGATGCCGGAATAGATCAGCCCGCTGGTCGGATCGAAGCTGCCCGCCGCCACGATGAAGTGCGGGTACCCCAGGGCGAGGTCGACGTCGCCGGTGATCCGTACGAGTTGTGGCCCTTCGACCTCGGTGAATCTCAGCGTCTTCGGGTTCTCGACGATGTCGTCGAGGGTCCCGAGGAAGCCGACGCCGTCCTTCAGCGTGATCAGGCCGGCCTTCCGGAGGAGCAGCAGACCGCGGCCCTGGTTGACCGGGTCGTTGGCGATCGCCACCGAGCCGCCCGCGGGGATCTCGGCGAAGCTCTTATGCTTCAGCGAGTACAGGCCGATATTGGACAGGATCCCCTGCCCGACGACCTCGAACGCGTAGCCCTTCTGCTTGGCCGCGTTCTCCATGAAAGGGCGGTGCTGGAAGAAGTTCACGTCGATGTCGCCGGCATCCAGCGCGACGTTCGGCGTCGTCCAGTCGCTGAACTCGACGACCTGGACGTCGAGCCCTTCCGCCTTGGCTTCCTGGGCCGCCACGGTGGCGGCATCGCCGTAGGCACCCGGAACGACGCCGATGCGGAGAGTCTCCGCCCGGGCCGGCCATGTGCCGAGGGCGAGCGCCGCGACGGCGAGGAGAGGCAGGAACTTCATCGGGCAGGACTCAGGCAGGAAGGACTCGGACGGGCAGGATTCGGATGGCAACGGGCAATCCCGGCTGCCGACCGCGATGTATTGATCCGCATCCGCACGGCACGCGGGATCTATACCTGGGATCGGCAGGGACCGTTTTGCCCGGATGATCGTCTTCGATCAGATTTAGATCGGATCGACCCACTCCGTAATTCCAAAGATTGTCCTTTCACGACATGAACGCTCTCCATCCAGCCGGGCAACGGAGACGCGAATGCTGCGCGCGGTGCGCGCGGCGCTTCCGGACCGGATCGGCTGCGCGGGGCGCCGCCGCCGTGGACGTGCGGTTCGAGGGCCACGACGTCCCGGACCGCGATCGGTCCGGCCCGGACCGCCGCGCGTGCCGAACCCGGCCCGACGCGTCTCGATGGCCGCGGGGAATCTCGGCCGCCCTGGGTCGATCTGTCGGCGGAGAAGACACCAAGTGTCTGCATTCACGACACTTCAGGCCCTTCGGCCGCGCCTCGGCCGGTGATCACGCAAATGTAGGGTCCCGCCGCCGCGTGCATGGTCCCGAGGCCGGAACTCGGCCGTCTCCGAAACGTCGGGCGGGTCGCGACCACCGTGGCCGATTCCCGGCCGGGGGGCGGACCGGTCTGTCCGGAGGGGGCACGATGGCGGCAGGGAACCGCAGATTGCGCGTGAGGCGTCCGGCCGCGTCCGGCACCGGCGGCGTGTGCGCGCCATGATCGGCGGGCACGGCGTGTTCGCGTTCGCGCATATCGGCGACCTCCATCTGGAGCGGGCCGCCGACCCCCATGCCGCCGACCTGCGGGCGATCCTCGCGGAGGTGGCGGGGCTGCACGGGAACGGCCTCCTCGACTTCGCCTATCTGCCCGGCGACCTCGCCGAGGACGGGCTGGCGGAGCAATATGCGATCCTGCGCGAGGCCCTGGACCGGCACCCGGACCTGCCGGTGCGCCTGATCGCCGGGGATCACGACCGCCAATACGGCACGATGACGGCGTTCGACGCCCTGTTCGCCGACATCGCCGCCAGCCCCCGCGGCGGCGGCCACGCGGCGCGCCGGCACGACCTGCCGCGCCCGCGCGACCCGGCCCCCGTGACGCAGACCTACTACGCCGAGACCATCGCGGGCGTGCGCTGCCTGTTCCTCGACATGATCAGCGCCGGCTACGGCGAGAAGGGGTTCGGCCTCGATTTCCGCCTCGGTCCGCGCCAGCTCGCGTGGCTCGCCGAGGAGCTGGCCCAAGCCGACGACCGGGAACTGCCCTGCGCGGTCTTCGCCCACACCTACCCGGACGACCTCCGCGTGCCCGACGAGCGCGAGGCGCTCTCCGGCCTGATCCGCCATCACGGCGTGCGCCTCGTGGAGATGGGCCACACCCACTACAACGAACTCGCGCCGGACGGCCGCACTCTCTACGCGGCGGCCCGCTCGGTCGGGCAGAACGAGGACGGCGCGGTCGGCTACGCGGTCGCGGCGATCGACGGACCCGCGACGAGCTGGCGCTTCAAGCCCCTCGACCGGGCACGGCCCTTCGTGATGGTCACGAGCCCCGCCGACCGGCGCCTCGCCACCGCCCCCCTCGACGCCCCCGACGGCACGATCACGGTGCGCGCCCTCGTGCTGTCGGACCGGCCGCAGGCCGACTGGCGCTGCCACCTGCGGGTCGATTGCGGGCCGTCCCACCCGATGGTGCCCGACGGCCCCCGCACGGTCCACGCCCGGATCCCGTGGCGGGAGGGCGCGCGCCGTCTCGCCGTGACGGTCACGGACGGCACCGGCAACGCCGACACCGAGGTGATCGAGCCGGTGGGCCTGAACTTCGCGCCACCGCCCGTCCACGACCGCCCCGGCAGCGACGCGCACCGGCTCTCCGCGTGGCCCGAGAAGGGCCTCCGGGGGGATCAGCTCGGCCCGAACCGCAACGGCCGGGACTGGTAGCCGGCCCCACCCGAACGCTGCACACCGCACCGCACGATCCACCCCACCAGAGGACCACCGGAACCGATGGGCGCGCTGACGCTGACTCCCAATCTCGCCACCTGGGCGATCGCCGCCCTCGCGACCCTCGGCGTCATCCTGCGGCCGTTCTCGTGGCCGGAGGCAATCTGGGCCGTGCTCGGCGCCGGCGCGCTCGTCGCCCTCGGGCTGCTCGCCCCCGCCACCGCCTGGGAGGGCGTGCTGAAGGGGACCGACGTCTACCTGTTCCTCGTCGGCATGATGCTGATGTCGGAAGTGGCGCGGAAGGAGGGCCTATTCGATTGGCTCGCCTCGATCGCGGTGCGGGCCGCCAAGGGCTCGGCGACACGGCTGTTCACCCTGGTCTACCTCGTCGGCACCGTGGTCACGGTGTTCCTGTCGAACGACGCCTGCGCGGTGGTGCTCACCCCGGCCGTCTACGCGGCCACCAAGGCCGCCAAGGTGAAGAACCCCCTCCCCTACCTGTTCATCTGCGCCTTCATCGCCAACGCGGCGAGCTTCGTGCTGCCGATCTCGAACCCGGCGAACCTCGTGGTCTTCGCCGCCCACATGCCGCCGCTGGTGCGCTGGCTCTGCCTGTTCGCCCTGCCCTCTCTGCTCGCCATCGCCACGACCTACGCGGTGCTGCGCGTGACCCAGGGCAAGACCCTGCGCGGGCAGGAGGTTGCCATCGATGTCGAGGCCGTGTCGCTCTCCCGCACCGGTCTCGTCGCGGGGATCGGCATCGTGGCCACCGGCGGCGTGCTGATCGGGGCCTCGGCGCTGGGGCTCGACCTCGGCCTGCCGACCTTCGTGGCGGGGCTCGCCACCACCGCCGTGGTGCTGCTGCTCAAGCGCGGCGGCCTCGTCGAGGTGGCCAAGGACGTATCGTGGAGCGTGCTGCCGCTGGTGGCCGGCCTGTTCGTGCTGGTGGAGGCCCTGGAGAAGACCGGGGTACTGGCGATGCTGGCGGACCTCCTCAAGGGCTACGCGCACGCCGCCCCGGAGGCCACCGCCTGGGGGGCGGGCGGCCTGATCGCGGTGCTGTGCAACCTCGTCAACAACCTGCCGGCCGGCCTGATCGCGGGCGCCGCCGTGCAGGCCGCCGACGTGCCCGAGAAGGTGGCGGGCGCGATCCTGATCGGCGTCGACCTCGGCCCGAACCTGTCGGTGACGGGCTCGCTGGCGACCATCCTCTGGCTCACCGCCATCCGCCGCGAGGGCCAGGATGTCGGCGCCTGGACCTTCCTCAAGCTCGGCCTGCTGGTGATGCCGCCGGCCCTGGTGCTGGCGCTCGCCGGCCTGCTCCTCGTCTGATCCGATCCCGGAAACCCAAGGTCCCCGCGCGTGACGGCTGCCCTCCTCTATCCCTTCATCCTGGTGGCGGGCGCGCTGCAGGCGATCGGCAACGCCATGAACGCGCAGCTGCGCGGCCGGCTCGTCAACCCGTGGCTCGCCGCGACGGTGTCGTTCCTGCCGATCGTCTTCGTGTTCACGACGCTGTTCTTCACGATGCCGACGCCGCTGCCGAGCCTCGACAGCTTGAGCAAGATGCCCTGGTACGCGCCGCTCGGGGGCCTGGCCGGCGCGGTGGCGGTGTTCGGCGGCCTCGCCTTCATCGACAAGGTCGGCGCCGGCCCGTTCAACGGCCTGACGCTCACCGCCAACATCCTCACCTCCCTGGCGATGGACGCCCTCGGCCTGTTCGGCCTGCAGGCCGCGGGCTTCAAGCCGATGCCCTGGCTCGGCGGCCTGCTGATGGCGGTCGGCGTGACCTTCATCGCGCGCTCCGGGGGCAAGAGCGACGGCGGGGAGGGCCACGGCATGTCCGGCAAGCTGCTCTACCCGTTCATCCTCGTGGCCGGCGCCCTGATGGCGATCGGCGTGGTCTGGAACGCCCAGCTGCGGGGCGCCCTGGAGAATCCCTGGCTCGCCGCGACGGTGTCGTTCGTGCCCGTCGTGTTCGTGTTCGCGCTGGTGTTCCTGCTGCGGCCGACGCCACTGCCGACCCGGGAGGATCTCGCGGGCGTCCGCTGGTGGATGCCGCTCGCCGGGATCACCGGGGCGGTGGCGGTGTTCGCCGGGCTGCTCTTCGTCGACAAGGTCGGGGCCGGGGCCTTCAACGGCCTGCTGATTACCGCCAACCTCCTGACCTCGGTGGCGCTGGACCATTTCGGCTGGTTTGGGATGAAGCGGGTCAAGGCCGGTGCGCCGCGCCTGATCGGCGCCGCCGTGATGGTGGCCGGCATCGTCCTGATCTCGCTGTTCTGAGGCGCAGGCACGATGGGGAGCCTGCCCGCCTGGTTGCTGCGCCGGGACCTGCTCCTCCTGGCGGGCGCCGTCCTCCTGGGCGCGGGCGGGATCGCGGCGTGGGTGCTGCTCCAGGCGACGATCCTGACCATCGCGGTCGCCCCCCGCGACGGCACCGAGCCCGGCCTGATCAAGGCCTACGCGGACGCGCTCGATGCGGCGCACGAGAACGTTCGGCTGAAGATCCTGGCCTTCGACGACGTGCGCGAGAGCGCCGCCGCCCTTCAGGACGGCCGGGCCGACCTCGCGGTGGTCCGTCCCGACGTGCTGCTGCCGACGAACGGGCTGACCCTGGCGATCCTGCGCGACCAGGCGATGATCATCGCCTCGCCGGACCAGGCCGGGATCACGAGCTTCCCGAAGCTCGCCGGCCGGCGGCTCGGCATCGCGGCGCATCGGGACGCCGACCTCTGGCTGCTGCGGAACATCCTCGGCTATTACGGCCTCACCCTGGAGGAGGCGGCCGGTCCCGCGCGGGATTCGACGGTCCTCCTGGTCCCGGTCGACCAGGAGGCGGTGGCCGGCGCCTTCCGCGAGAAGCGGATCGACGCCTTTGTCAGCATCATCGCCCCGTCCGCGCCGAAGGCGCTCGCCCTGGTGGCGGCCGTGCAGGGCGTCGCCCGCGGCGGCAAGGTGGCGTTCGTCGCCGTGGAGGACGACGGCGCCGTGATCGAGCGCTTCCCGCGGCTCCAGGCGGTGAGCGTCCCGGGCGGCCTGTTCGGCGGCCGCCCGAAGCTGCCGGCCGACGACGTGAAGACGGTGGGCGCCTCGTACCGGCTGATGGCCCGGGCTTCCCTGAGCCGGGTGGTCGCGGCCGACGTGACCCAGCAGCTGTTCGAGAAGCGCAGCGCCGCCGCGCAGGCCACCGACGCCGCCGAGTACGTCCAGGCCCCGGCCTACGACACGACCGTGGCGGCCACCAGCGCCCGCATCCCGATCCATCCCGGCGCGATCGACTATTACGAGCGCGACCAGCACGGCTTCATCGAGCGCTACGGCGACACCCTCTATCTCCTGGGCGCGCTGGCGGGCGGCCTCGTCTCGATGCTCGCCTGGATTCGGCAGCGCCTCGCCGGCCTGCGCCGGGAGCGCATCGACGAGATCATGGACCGTCTCCTGGAGATCGCCCGGCAGGCCCGGGCGCTGCGCGACCCGGCGGCGATCGAGGCGCTCACCGTCGAGGTCGACGCGCTGGCCATGGACGTGGTGCGCTACGCCCGGGAACGGGAGCCGGACCCGCGGACCATGTCGGCGGCCTCGGTCGCGATCGACACGGCCCGGGCGAGCATCGCGGATTGCCGGAGCCGGGCCGAAGAAGGCGGGGCGCGGACCGGGCGGTCGGTGCGGCTCCACGGCGCGGGCGGGGTCTGACATGGCGGTCTCGACCGTCCCGGCGCCGGACCGGGCCGATCCCGCGCCGGAGGGCGGCCCCGTCCGGGCGCGCGTCGCGGCGCGGGTGCAGCGATCGCTGCGCTCGCGCACCGTGACCTGGATGACGGTGGGGTTCGCCACGATCCTGGTGATGACCGCCATCGCCCTCGGCGCCTTCGTCTACCAGCAGCGCGGCACCGATGCCGTGCGCCACACCGTGGCGGTGGACGGGCGCCTCGCCCGGGTGCTGTCGGCCGTGCAGGACGCCGAGACCGGCCAGCGCGGCTACCTGCTCACCGGCGACGAGGCCTTCCTGCGGCCCTTCACGGAGGGCCGCGCGAATGTCGACCGCCAGCTCGACCGGCTGCGCGCGCTGGTGCGGGACGACGCCGCGCAGCGGGTGCAGCTCGACGCCCTCGCGGAGCTGATCCGCGAGAAGCTCGACGAACTCGGCGCCAGCGTCGCGCTGAGCCGCAGGGGCGACCTCACGGCCGCCCGCGACTCCGTGGCGGACGGGCGCGGCAAGCAGGTGATGGACGCGATCCGCGACCTCGTGCGGCGCATGGAGACGCACGAGGCGGACCGGATGGAGCGGCGGCAGACGGCGGTCTCGCGGATCGCCCTGGCGATCTGGATCATGATCGGCGCCCTCGCCGTCCTGTTCGTGCTGTTCTCTGCCTCGGCCCTGCGCGAGGCCACGCGGCGCAACCGCCTGTCGCGGTTCCTGCCGCAGGAGCTGGTCCTGCGGCTCGCCGACGACGACGGGAGCCTGAAGGCCGGCCGTCGGCAGCAGGCGGCCATCGTGTTCATCGACATGCGTGGCTCCACCACCCTGGCCGAGAGCCTGGATCCGCACCGGCTCTCCGAGTTCCTGTCGGCCTTCCGGCGGCGGGTGACCCGCCTCGCTCGGCTACGCGGTGGCGTGGTCGACAAGTTCATCGGCGACGGCGCCCTGGTGGTGTTTGGGCTGCCGGAACCCCGGCCCGACGACGCCGCTCGCGCCCTCGCCTTCGCCCGGGATCTCGTGGCCGTGATCGCCCGCTGGACCGACAGGGGCGCGTCGACGGAGCCCGTGCGCATCGGCGTCGGCGTCCATTACGGCGCGGTGTTCTGCGGCATCATCGGCGAGGCGGCGCGCTACGAGTTCACGGTCCTGGGCGATGCCGTCAACGTCGCGGCCCGCCTCGAGCAGGCCACCAAGGTCCACGGCGTCCCGATCCTGGCCTCGGAGGCGGCGCTGCGGGCCGCCGGGGCCGCCGCCGCGGCGTGGCGCGAGGTCAGCCGCGAGCCCCTGCGCGGCCGCCGGGAGCGCATGGCCTACCTCACGCCCGCCGAACCGGAGCCGCGCGCGGCGCCCCCTCCCCCGGAAGAAGATTCGCCACATCCGGGGGTCGGAACGGCCCTCTGAGAAGAACCCGTTCGTCGTGCGCGCGAATGAGAGAACAAGCGTCTCCCCGCGGGAGCAAATTCGAAAGACGCGTCCATTGCGGAGGGGCGGGCCGAGGGCGACATTCAGCGTCATGCGCAGCGCCCCCGAAAACCAATCGACGGCCTTCGATCCGTTCGGCGAGCCCGTCACCGAGGGCGTGGCGCGCGCCTGCCCGGACGCCGCCGGCGACCGCACGGCCCGGCGCGTCGGAGGCGCGGTGTTCTGGACCCTGGCCCTGGCGATCCTGGCCGGGCGGGTCTACGCCTACGATCTTCCGGTCGTGCAGGCCGTCGCCACCCACGCAGCGCAGGCGCTCGCCCTGCGCTGACGCAGCCCGCTCCCGCGACCGATCCGGCCTTCAGCACGCGTCCGCCAAGCAGTCCACGATCGCGCCGGCATCGGCCGGTTCGATGGGGGCGTCAGGGGCCTTGATGACCTTGGAGACCTCAGCCTTCAAGGAGGCCTTTCCGCGGGCGGGCGGCTGCGTGGCGATGTAATCCGCCGCGTGGCAAGTCTAGCCTTGGCCTGGGCCGCCTCGTAGCCCGCGGCGGGGTTGCCGCCGGTCCCGTCCCTGGGGGACCGAAGCTGTGCCGTCGGGTCCGGAGGCGCGCTTGGGTATGGCGCGCGCCCGCTCGCCGGTTCCGCGTGCGCGCCGGGCCTCTGGAGGTCATTGCCGTGGTGGTTGTCCATCCGGGCGGGCGGCGCGACGTCGGGTTGCAGCGGAGCCGGCCCCGGAGCCGGCGGAGGGTCGACCCCGGCAGAGGCCCCCGAGGACGAGATCCGCCCGGAACGGCTACTCGCGGGCTCGGGCCTTCAGGGCCTCGCGGAGCCGGCCCTCGATCAGCAGGGCCGAGCCGTAGTGGAACTCGATGTCGAAGGCGTGGCGCAGGTTCATCGCCAGCGACGCGCTCTGCATCGCGAGGAGACGGCCGTTCGCGTCGAACAGGCCCGAGCCCGACCCGCCGTAGCCGTCGTTGCAATCGTGGCGGGCACGGCGGGTCGCGCCTTCGCTCGGCAGATCGATCCGCCGTACGGTGCAGGATTCCCGGCTGCTCTGACCGCGGTAGTTCTCGTGGCTCGCCGGGGAAACCATCGTCACCGGGAGCGCCAAGTCGCCGGTCGGAAAATCGGGCGGGTCCGGGATCGGTTGGGGCCGCGCCCCGGCCGGCTCGGCGAGGCGCAGGAGCGCCCAGTCGTCGGTGATGTGCAGGCGCCTTGCCTCCGGCTCGACGCCGAGTTCCAGGACGTCCGGCACGAAGGCGTAGTTGCGGCCGGCGATCTGGAAGTGACAGTCTGCGACCGCGCGGGTGACCTCCAGCTGGCGCGTGCGGAAATTGTGCGCGTTCGTCAGCACCAGGGAAGGGCTCCCGATCAGCCAGGCGGCGGCAGCCTTCCGGGGGATCCCGTCCGGGCGGCGGCACCACAGGATCCCCGCGCCGGGAAAGCGCTCTAGGTCCGCCCCGGTCAGTTCGCGACGGCCGTCCTGCGGGTAGAGCGCCGCGAGGCGTCGTCCCCCGTCGGTCTCGGCCGCCGGGGCCGGCGTCACGAGGCAGGCGGCCAGCGCCAGAGAGCGGGCCGCACCGCCCATGACAAGACCCATCGTGTCCTCCCGCCGCGGATCGGCCGACGGTTCCGTGCCCGCGCGCCCGCCTATCGTTCCCGCCTGTCTGGGATGGACATCCGCCTTCGGTCAAGACTCGATTGATCTTACCAAATGTCCGACTTCCTATTGCCGGATCATCCCGAAAAGAAATGTTTCGTTTTGCAAAGACACGCATTACGAGCCGTGCGAATAATCAACTGGCGCAAAACGATAATAAGTCTTTCATAAGCTTAGTTAATACTGGAAACGATCCAGACATCGCGACGCTGAATGCGAATATTCCGTCGAAAGACGTGTCGCCATCGAATGAACACCACCATGACTGCGAGGCCAAACGGCGTGGCAGTCCGGCGAGGAGACGCAGGATGATCAGGCTCCGGAATTCCGTCTCGGCAATGGCGATCATGGCGCTCGCGCCGGTCGCCATGGCGGGCGTGGCGCAGGCCAACGACAAGCTCGTCGAGCAATCGAAGAGCGACGAGAACTGGTTGATGCCCGGTAAGAACTACGACTCGAACAACTACAGCGAGCTGACGCAGATCAACAAGAGCAACGTCAAGCAGCTCAAGCCGGCCTGGACGTTCTCCACCGGCCTGCTCAACGGCCACGAGGGCGCGCCGCTCGTCGTCGACGGCGTCATGTACATCCACACCTCGTTCCCCAACAACACCTTCGCTCTCGGCCTCGACGATCCGGGCAAGATCCTGTGGCAGGACAAGCCCAAGCAGAACCCGGCCGCGCGCTCGGTGGCCTGCTGCGATCTCGTCAACCGCGGCCTCGCCTACTGGCCCGGCGACGGCAAGACCCCGGCGCTGATCCTCAAGACCCAGCTCGACGGCAACGTCGCCGCCCTCAACGCACAGACCGGCGAGACGGTGTGGAAGGTCGAGAACTCCGACATCAAGGTCGGCTCGACCCTCACGATCGCCCCCTACGTGGTGAAGGACAAGGTGATCATCGGCTCCTCGGGCGCCGAGCTCGGCGTGCGCGGCTACCTGACCGCCTACGACGTCAAGACCGGCGCGCAGGTCTGGCGCGCCTACGCCACCGGCCCGGACGAGGACCTGCTGCTCGCCAAGGACTTCAACATCCACAACGCCCATTACGGCCAGAAGGGCCTCGGCACCGCGACCTGGGAGGGTGACGCCTGGAAGATCGGCGGCGGCACCAACTGGGGCTGGTACGCCTACGATCCGGGCACCAACCTGATCTACTTCGGCACCGGCAACCCGGCGCCGTGGAACGAGACCATGCGTCCCGGCGACAACAAGTGGACGATGACGATCTTCGGCCGCGACGCCGACACCGGCGAGGCGAAGTTCGGCTACCAGAAGACCCCGCACGACGAGTGGGACTATGCCGGCGTCAACGTRATGATGCTGTCCGACCAGAAGGACAAGGACGGGACGATGAG
The DNA here is from genome assembly GCF_056403155.1 of Methylobacterium sp. P3_A11. Taxonomy (NCBI): domain Bacteria; kingdom Pseudomonadati; phylum Pseudomonadota; class Alphaproteobacteria; order Hyphomicrobiales; family Methylobacteriaceae; genus Methylobacterium; species Methylobacterium sp. P3_A11. The sequence continues at coordinate 2,838 of NZ_JBFUGA010000064.1, read as the reverse complement.
GAAGCTCCTCACCCACCCGGACCGCAACGGCATCGTCTACACCCTCGACCGGACGGACGGCACGCTGGTCTCGGCCAACAAGATCGACGACACCGTCAACGTGTTCAAGTCGGTGGATCTGAAGACCGGCACGCCGGTGCGCGATCCGGAATACGGCACCCGGATGGACCACCTGGCCAAGGACATCTGTCCCTCGGCGATGGGCTACCACAACCAGGGCCACGATTCCTACGACCCGAAGCGGCAAGCCTTCTACATGGGCATCAACCACATCTGCATGGATTGGGAGCCCTTCATGCTGCCCTACCGGGCGGGTCAGTTCTTCGTCGGTGCGACGCTGAACATGTATCCGGGCCCGAAGGGTGACCGTCAGAACTACGAGGGCCTCGGTCAGATCAAGAGCTACAACGCCATCACGGGCAAGTTCAACTGGGAGAAGATGGAGCGCTTCGCGGTCTGGGGCGGCACCACCGCCACCGCCGGCGACCTCGTCCTCTACGGGACGCTGGACGGCTTCATCAAGGCGCGCGACTCCGACAACGGCGACCTCCTCTGGAAGTTCAAGCTGCCGTCGGGCGCCATCGGCTACCCGATCACCTACACCCACAAGGGCACGCAGTACGTCGCCATCTACTACGGCGTCGGCGGCTGGCCGGGCGTGGGCCTGGTGTTCGACCTCGCCGACCCGACCGCCGGTCTCGGTGCGGTGGGCGCCTTCAAGAAGCTCGCCAACTACACCCAGATGGGCGGTGGCGTGATGGTGTTCTCGCTGGACGGCAAGGGTCCCTACGACGACCCGAACGTCGGCGAGTACGCGCAGCACGCGGCCAAGTGAGGCCTGCGCGGTAGGCTTCCCAGCGAGGCCCGCCGCCTCCTGCCGACCTCCTGCCGGCCTACCGGCCGGCGGGAGGTCGGGACGGATCCGGACGGGCGGTGCACCGCGATGCCCGCCAACCCGGCCCCGTCTCTCGGCCGCGTCCCTCTAGGACACGCCACAAGAAACGCTGCGACAACAGGGATCAACGTCCATGCCGCGCCCGTGCGCCCGCATCCTGGCGGCCCGCTTCGCCGCCGTCCTGACGCTCGCCGCCCTGGCCGCCGGGCCAGCGACGGCGCAGGAATCCGAGGCCCAGGCCATCCAGTCGGAGCCCGGCAAGGCCCCGGCCGCGCCGCCGGCCGACCCGGCGACCCTGCGGATCTGCGCCTCCGAGAAGCAGCCGCCGCTCTCGATGAGGGACGGCTCGGGGCTCGAGAACCGCGTCGCGGTCGCCGTCGCCGAGGCGATGGGGAAGAAGCCCGTCTTCGTCTGGCTCCCGAAGCCCGCGATCTACCTCGTCCGCGACGGCCTGGAGAAGCGGACCTGCGACGTGGTCGTCGGCCTCGACAGCGACGATCCGCGGGTGCTGACCACCCGGCCGTACTACCGGAGCGGCTACGTCTTCATCACGCGCGCCGACAAGGATCTCGACGTGAAGTCCTGGTCCGACCCGCGGCTCAAGACCCTCGACCACATGGTGGTGCCGTTCGGATCCCCCGGCGAGGCGATGCTCAAGGATATCGGCCGCTACGAGGAGGACATGGCCTACCTCTACTCGCTGGTGAACTTCCGCTCGCCGCGCAACCAGTACACCCAGATCGACCCGGGCCGCATCGTCAGCGAGGTCGCCAACGACAAGGCCGATGTCGGCGTCGCCTTCGGTCCGGACGTGGCCCGCTACGTCAAGGAGTCCCCGACGCCCCTGCGCATGACGCTGGTCCCGGCCGACACGGTCGGCAGCGACGGCCGCAAGGTCCCGCAGGTCTTCGACCAGTCGATGGGCGTGCGCAAGGACGACGAGGCCCTCCGCAAGGCCCTCGACGCCGGGATCGAGAAGGCCCGGCCGGCGATCGCCGCGATCCTCAAGCAGGACGGTGTGCCGGTCGTCGCTTCGAACTGAGGCCGCCCCGCCGAGACCGGCCCGGCGCGCCCGGGCCATCGATCAGGACATCAGGACCCGCTCAACAGATGCTCATCGTACGTTCGGCCCGCGTCGCCCTYCTCACCCTCGCCGCGGCGATGCCCGTCGCGGCCCACGCCCAGCCCCAGTCCGGCCCGCAGACCGGCATCGTCTTCCGCAACACCATCACCGGCGAGGCGATGGACACGGCCGAGGGCAAGCCGGGCGGGCGGGACTCGCAGGCGGTCAAGACCTTCTTCCAGAGCGGCAAGAATCTCTACATCGACGACAAGTCCTGCCTGCGCAACGGCGAGAGCCTGTTCCTGACCTCGTGCTCCGGCTGCCACGGCCATCTCGGCGAGGGCAAGGTCGGGCCAGGCCTCAACGACGATTACTGGACCTACCCGGCGAACACGACCGATGTCGGCCTGTTCGCGACCCTCTGGGGCGGCGCCAACGGCATGATGGGACCGCACAACGAGGATCTCAATCCCGACGAGATGCTGCAGGTCATCGCCTGGATCCGTCATCTCTACACGGGTCCGGTGAAGGATGCCGAGTGGCTCACCGACGCGCAGAAGAAGACCTACACGCCCTTCAAGGAGGGCGAGACCTTTGCCAAGGACGTGCCCGGCCAGTGCGAGCCGCTGGACTAGGGCCTGTCGTCGCCTGAACGGACTGGCGGGGCTTGCGTTTTCGTCTCTCCAAGGCAGGAGGGATGATGCTGAGCGACGCGCAATGGTCTGAGCTGGAGCCGCTGGTCGAGGCGTGCCGTCCGAAGGCCAAGACGCCACCGCAGGACCTGCAACGCACACTCTCGGCCATTCTCTGGCGGCATCAGAACGGGGCGAAATGGCGGGCCATTCCGGAGGATCTTGGTCCTTGGTGGCGGGCCGCACAG